>DAOTYR010000222.1:0-1683 GCA_034434655.1 Chloroflexaceae bacterium | reverse complement strand
CACCTACGCCTTCCACTCGCCCAATCGGGGGCGGTACCCCCCGTGCCCGTCGGGTTCGAGGAGCACATAGGTGTAGGTCGCCGTGTAGTTCGCCTCGTCGGCGATCTCCGCCCAGGTGTAGCTCCGCCGCTGCTCGTCCTTGAGGTGCAAGGTCCAGGTTCCGCTGTTGAAGTAGTACCCCTCTCGCCCGTCGCTCAGGATCAGCGGGTCGGCCAGACCGTCGAGCGGGCCGTGCGTATGTCCCATCACCACGGCGCCTATACGCGGATCCTCCTCCAGCACGGCCTGCGCCGCGTTGCGAAAGGCGTCACCGCCTCGCCCTCCAAGCACAACCTCGCCCCCGCTCGTGATCTGCGCCTCGTCGAGGGTCAGTTGTGGCGCCGCGCCACTCAGGGCCAGCGCCAGTTCACCGGCCCCCGCTCCGCGCACGCTGCGCTCGAACTCCTCGCGAAACGCCGGCTCGGCGATCCGCATTTCGAGCACCTCTCGCAGATCGGGATCGGCCAGCGCGGCCACGATCGCCTCGGCGTCCGGCATCGCTCCCCCCTCCAGTTCGACCCCGCCCAGCAGCGGCGGCAGCCCGCTGGTGAGCAGGAAGCGCACCACCAGGCCCAGCGCGGTGGCAGTGAAGATCGGGTCGTGCCGTAGCCCCAGTTTCACCACGCGCAGGATTGGCTTGACGTTGTCGATGAACCAGCGCTCGCGCTCCAGGTGATTGTAGACTTTGTCCACGAAGAGTGTTCCCCAGCAGCGCTTCAGCCGGCGCACGCCCATGCGATCGACGCCGAAGGGGTGCTCCATGCGCTCCCCGAAGCGGTTGGCCCGGTCGTGCTCATGCCCATGCTCGATATGGACGCGCCCGCGCGGCCCTTCACCCACGGTGTAGGCGTAGCGCACCCGGCGCAGATCGCCCGCCGCGCCGGGGGGGTAGATGGCATCGAACATCCGCGCCCAGACCCCGCGCCACAACAGGTCAATGTCGTGGTTCCCCGCGATGATGGTGATCGAGTTGCCCTCGACCATAAAACGCCGCAGGGCTGCGAACACCTCCGGGTGACCTGAGGCGACATACGGCGCTCGCCCCAGGATGACATCGGTACGGCGGATGGACTCGGCCTCGGTGCTGCCCAGATCGTCCTCCGGCGAAGCCAGGCCGATCTCGGGCAGCGTCTGGCAGTACTCCAGAAAATCGCCTGCAATCACCAGTTCCACCGGCCTGCCGGTCGTGCCGATCGTGTCCAGAAAGCGAGCGAAATCAGTATCGGCGCTAAAATCCTCCAGCGGGTCAGGCTCGCCGTTTGGCAGCCAGCCCGGCCCCAGGTGCAGATCGCTCACGACGTACACCAGACGCTCCATGGGCGGTGCTCCTTGCCGCGACTCCACAGGCTTCCGTTCCGCGGTATCATAGCATGCTGTGCATCACCAGGCGCGCTCAACCGCCTGCACCAGATGTCCCTGCCCCAGGGGAGGGTCCAGGAGGGCGCAGCCCCATAAGCTCGAACGTAAGAGGCGCGGGCTTCCTAACGTGAACATACGCCCTCGGCGAGCTATCCATTACCCACAAGTCTGTGGATGGCTTTGTAAAGCCATCCGGGAGAACCGAAAAACCGAACGAGATGGCCTCGTATTGAGGCCTCTTCTGGCGCACTAGCAAGGGCTAAACCGCCCAGGAACGCAATGGCG
>DAOTYR010000221.1:0-3963 GCA_034434655.1 Chloroflexaceae bacterium | reverse complement strand
GGAACTGCCCTGGCAAAACAAGGGCAGCCCCTTTGGCGTGGTTGCCGCGCTGGGCAACCGGGTGCGCGCCGATGAGATTCCCGCTGCCGTGGCTTTGCTGCGCGAGGCCGGCGTCCAGTGGCAACGGGAAGAGATCTTCTGGGACCGGGTGCAGCAGCAGCCGGGTGGTGCCTATGACTGGGACGGGGACGAGCGGGGCTTCTACAACTACGACCTGGCGATCGCGGCTCAGGCCCGCGCCGGTATCAGGTTGCTGGGCCTGCTCGACTACAATCCCGCATGGTTCAAGGGCAAGAACCCTCACCCCGATGAGTGGATCGCCGATTGGGGCGACTTCGTCTATAACGCGGTGGCGCGCTATGGTCGCGAACGGGGCCAGATCAAGCATTGGGAATTGTGGAACGAGCCGAACCTGGCCGCATCGGGCTACGAGAGCGGGCTGTACAGCGTCGCGGATTTCGTGCGCATTCTGGAGGTGGGTCGCGCCGCCGCGCTTGCCGCCGATCCCGAGGCGACGATCGTGATGGGCGGCCTGGCCAGTATCTGGAGCCACCCGCCCTCGCCATATCATTATGACTACTTCGACTACCTCGATCAGGTGGGCCGGCTGGGTGGCTGGAACCACGTGGACATCATCGCGATCCACCCCTACCGCCCCGACACGCCGGAGGGCGATGTCTGGCGGCGCGACCAGTCGCTCACCTTCCACCAGGAGATGGCGCGGCTCGATGACTTGTTGCGCGCGTACGGCCCCAAGCCGATCTGGCTCACCGAGCTGGGCTGGTCCACCTATCGCGGCGTCTATGGCGTGGCCGAGGACACCCAGGCCCACTTTCTGGTGCGCGCCTACCTGCTGGCGATCGCGCACCCCAGCATCGAAAAGGTGTTCTGGTATGGCTTTCGCAACGACACTGCGCCCGCCGCGCCCTACGAGCGGCCCATCTACGCTGACGACGAAGTGGAGTTCCATTATGGCCTGCTGCGGCGCACCTACCCGCTCGATCCCGGGCGGGGCGACCTGCGCAAGCCGGCGTTCCTGGCCTACCGCACGATGACCGAGATGCTCGGCGGGTTGACATTGCGGGACGTGGCGCGCAACGGCGCCGACGGGGTCTACTGGTACCGCTTCGAGGGCGTGGGCCGGCGGGTGGACGTGCTCTGGCGCACGGGGGAAGCGGCGCCGGCCATCGAGGTGGCCTGCGGGTGCCGCGAGGCGCTGGTGCGGGCCTGGAACGGCGAGGTGCAGCACGTGCTCGTCGCTGTGGGCGGGCGGGTGTCGGTGCGACCGGTTGCCATTGGCGCGCCGGTGTACATCGAATATGACCCTCCGTCACGGAACAGCCAGGTGTTCGCCGCCACCGGGCACAGCCTCGGCGGGGCATTTCGCCGGTTCTGGGAGACGCGAGGCGGGCTGGCGCGCTTTGGCTACCCGCTGACCGAGGAGGTCATCGAACCAGAGCCCGGCAGCGGGCGGCCCCGCACGGTGCAGTACTTCGAGCGGGCCCGGTTCGAGCACTTCCCGGAACTCAGCGGCACCCCCTACGAAGTCCAGTTATCGCGTCTCGGCGAGACGGCGCTGCAGCAGGCGGGCATCGACTGGCGGGCCTTGCCCTCGCAGAGCGAGGCCCCGCCGGAGTGCCGGCTCTTCCCGGAGACCGGTCGCAGCCTCTGCCCGCCGTTCCTGGAAGCCTGGGAACGGGCCGGGGGGCTGGATCTGGTCGGCTTGCCGTTGAGCGAACCCTTCGAGGTAGAGGAGGAGGGGACGGGCGCCAGGTACACCGTGCAGTACTTCGAGCGGGCGCGGATGGAGCACCATCCCACGCGAGCGGGCAGCGCCGCCGCGATCCAGTTCGGGCTCCTGGGGCGCGAACGACTGGTACGCTGGGGAGGGATGCCATAATGGCTCACCGGCGCGGTTCACGCCGGCCTTCTCTGCGGCTGCGCCGCACCCCGACGGGTTGAACATACTTCCTGGGAGGGCTGCGTCCTCCCAGACCCTCCCACCGGGTGGGGGTAGGGGGAAACCCGGTTTCCCCATCCCCCTGCGCACGGGCTGCGCCCTCCCAGACCCTCCCACCGGGTGGGGTCAGGGGAAACCGGGTTTCCCCTGACCCCTGCGTGAGGGCCAGGCCCTCCCAAATCCTCCCCACAGGTAGCATAGCGTGGATGGCACGTCTTCCCACATCCTCTCGTGAGCAGCCTGGTTGCTATCAATCACAGGACTTACGCGGTTGCCTCCCGGCGAGGAGGGATTGAGGGCCTGCGGCCCTCCTCAAACCGGTTGTTGCCCGCCCGCGGCGGGAGCACTGTGGGCAGTTCGCCAGGCTGCCTGGCCGCCGCGGGCGGGAAAAAAGGGGTGCGGGAAGGCTTCGCCTCCCCGCACCCCTCCACCGCGCACGTCCTGTCAATCACCGGCAATACGCACGGTGGCGGTCATATTCCAGCGCAGGCGCTCATCCCAGCGGTCGGGTATCACCACCACGGTGTACACAACATCCCCCTGACGATTCTGGCCCCGCGGCTTGATCTGGGTAACCTTGCCGGGGAGTTCAAAGCCGGGCAGGGCATCGAAGGTCATGGTGACCGGATCGCCCTCGCGGATGCGGACAATGCTCAGTTCGGTCAGGTCCTCGGTTTCGATCTTCCAGTTGCTCATATCGGCCACGACGATGGCCGGCAGATTCGGCGAGGGAACCTCGCCGACCTTGAGGTTCAATTCGGCCACCACGCCGTTGATCGGCGCGGTGAGGGTGGCGCGCTCGAAGGCCAGTTGCGCCTGCTTCAGGCCTACCTCGGCGCTGCGGATACGGGCGGCGAAGGTGCTTAAGGTCGCATCGGTGGGCGAGGCCTGGAGTTCGGCCAGGCGGGCCTGGGCGCTGTCAACCGCTGCCTGGGCCGCTTCGATGTCGCCAGCGCGACGGTTGCCGGTGAGACTATCGAGGCGCGCCTGGGCGGCCGCCACCGCCGCGCGAGCGGCGGCGATGGCATCGGCGTCGGCGGGGCTGAGGAGACGGTCAAAGCGCGCCTCGGCGTCGCGGAGCTGGGCCTCGGCGATCTCGATGCCGCTCTGCTCGGCGAGTTTCGCCTGTTCATAGGCCAGGCGGGCCTGCTCGAGGACCGTTTCGGCATCGGCGACGGCGCGGGCAGCGGCGGCCTCTTCCTCGCGGAAGCCGGCAGCCAGTTCGGTGGCCTGATCCAGTTCCAGCCCACGGTTGCGCCAGTAGATGCGGCTGTAGGTGTCCTGGGCGTTACGCAGGGCATTCGCCGCTATTTCGACGCGCAACTCGGCATCGGTCTTGGCCCGCGAGAGCTGGTCGCGCTGGGCCTGCAAATTGGCGCGGGCCTGATCGACCGCGGCCTGGGCCGAGCGCACCTCGGTGGAGCGGGGGCCGGATTCGAGTTGCTTGAGGCGCGCCCGGGCGCTCTCGAGGTCGGCGCGGGCCGCGGCGATATCGGATTCGCTCACCGTGGCCTGCACCGCGCGCAACTGGCCCTGGGCGCGAGCAAGTTCGGCGCGGGCCGCGGCAACCTGTTCGGGAGTGGCGCCCTCGAGCAGGCGCTCGTACTCGGCCCGGGCCTGTTCGAGAGTCGTCTGGGCCTGTTCGACCCGCAGGGCCAGATCGCGGGCATCAAGGCGCGCCAGGGGTTGACCGGCAACCACCCGGTCGCCCTCTTTGACCAGCACCTCGGCAACCGTGCCGCCGGTTTCAAAAAGCAGATTCACTGTGGCCACCGGAAGGACCCGTCCCTCCGCCAGCACCCCAAACCCATCGCTCAGGACGGGCGGGAGCGTAGAGGCCGGCTGAACGGATTCCTCGGCCCGGGGCTGGCCGATTCCGGCACAGGCGCTCAGCCCGCCCAGCACAACCGTCAGAAGGAGAATGGCTACAGCCGGGCGCATTGCATGTGCTCCTTACCATGTTTGTCAATGCCAATCAGCCGTCCATGCGGCTCGCGCCGCAC
>DAOTYR010000220.1:0-5879 GCA_034434655.1 Chloroflexaceae bacterium | reverse complement strand
ATGGTCGGTCAGGCGCAGGAAGAGGTCTATGGCCAGCAGAGTGACGCGGATCGGTCGCCATCCGGTGAAGGAGCGACGACACCGCAAAGCGAGGAACAACCATGACCAATACGACTTCGAACAACCTCGACTACCTGGCTGCAAAACATGCACAGACCATCATCCAGCAGACGCAGAACAAGAAGGTTTCTGACGTCGAAAACACCATCACCAAAGCCTTAGGCGTGCTGCAAGAACATGGGGTGTATGCATGCTTTCTCTACTTGCTCGCCAGAGAGAAGGAGAACGGTGCTGTTGTGGTTGATGAAATGCTCAATCTGTTGAGCGACCTGCCGTTCAGTTGGAAGAAACCACCGACCAGCAACCAGTCTGACGCTGCCATCGTGCTGGGCTTCATCAGTGAACAGGTGACGAAAGACCTGGAACGCCTGTTGCTGGCGCGTGAGGCGCTGGAACAGATGCTGATCTACGCCCGCTACGGCGCAAAAGCGCGTGACAGAGGCGAAAGCGAAGGACCAGGAGCATCGTCATGAACTGGATCGGGCATCGCGTCGTCTTGCGCCTGCGTGCACCGCTGCACATCGGCTGGCGCAAGGTCGGCAATGTGCAGGTTACTCGCCCCTATCTCACCGGGCGCTCCTTCTGGGGCGCGCTGACCGCGCGCCTGGCGCGCGATGCGGCGGCAACAACCGGGCAGACAGCCACCGACTCGAACGGTTATCAAGAAGTCGGTAAGCAGGTGAACGAGATGCTGGCGTTCACCTACTTTTACCCGGCGCTGCAATCGGGCAATGACTATCAAGTGTTCTGGCCGTGGGATGATGAACGCGCCTTTCGCCGACGTTTCCTGAGCAGTTATCAATCCACTGCGCTGGTCTATCCGGCGCATTCAGCCGCCGAAGGATCGCTGCACGAGATTGAGTTCCTCTCGCCCCACACGCTTGATAGCGCCGATCCGGTTTACCTGGTCGGGTATGTGTTTGCGCATCAAGATTGTGCCCTTCCGTGGCGCGACGCGCTGACACGCCTGCAATTCGGCGGTGAACGCGGCTATGGTTGGGGCAAGGTGGAACTGGTGAGTCTTGAGAACACCGACGGTGCTTTCAGTTATACCGTTGATTGTAGTGGTCATCGCCCTGTCATCATCGTTCTGCAAGACAAACGTCTGCTTGCCCACACCCTGCCGGGTCAGGCGGCAATGGTGGGCGAGGTCGAGCCGCTGGTGGGGCGCGAGTGGAAAACACCCGCGGGCGCCGGCCAACACGTGAGCTTCAGCGCGATAGGCTATGCGCCTGGAAGCGCCGCGCAAGCGGCGCGACGGTTCAGGATGAAGGCGTTCGGCTTATGGCAAGAAGAACCCCCGACCGCGAGCGGCGAACCGGCGACGCAGTGCCTACCCATTTAACCGTAAGCTCATAATCCCTTAACAACTTCATGGTACCCTTCCACCAACAATGCACCTGACGTTCCAGCACTCCCGGAGGGCCGCCATGTATCCAGACTTCTTCGAGCATACCCTGGTTCAGGCAGGATTTCAAAAACGGAAACCGGATCGGTGGCTTCGCACCAAGTACACTTACGAATCCAGGCATGCCGATCGAGCATTTTATGTTGGACTTACAGATCTGAATCCTGATACAGATCTCCCCGCTATTGAAGTTCTTATAAACGTCCCCAACTACGGCAATTTCCTGATCCACACCCTCGATCTTCAGCGTACCGCCAGGAGCTTGCTCCACGATACCAGTTGGTCGGAGCAGGAGCTAGATGTGCTGCGACCCTTCGGCCTGACGGTGATCTGCGATTCCAGGCATAGCGATGAGCTTCAGCGTCGCCTGCAACAGCCGGAGGTTCAGCAAACTGTTGGCGAGCTAGCGCAGGCCGGTGAGAGCTTCTACCTGTTCTCTAATTCGAGCAGCTTTATCACGTTTTGCGTTGCCATGCGCCAGGCGCTCCCGGAACGCCTCAGGGTCTGGCTGGGCGCTGCGTATCAGTTCGCCGATGCATTGATAACGTCTGATCGTCTCTCCGATTTCGTCAACAAGGAGCAGTTCGATGAGGAGATCGAAAAGAAGATTCGCGTTATAATACTGGCTTTTATTTTTATGCTTTTGCTAGTCTGTATAGTGCTGAATAGCAGTAATATTATTGTGCTGCTGCTCCGATAGCCGAATGCTCCCGCGGGCCAGGGGATGGGGCAAGCCGGCTTGCCCCATCCCCCTCCAGCTCCGCCGCAGACCAACAGGAGCACAAATACTTCTTGGGAGGGCTACGCCCTCCCAAACCCTCCCCCAGCTCCCGGCCTCCCGCGCAACGCTCTCAGCAGATGCGCGGTAATTGCTCGCCGACCTGCATATCGACCACCCGCGTGCCGCCGATGCCTGTGCGGGCCACCACCACCCCCGGGTGCTCGGCGGTGACCTCGCCGATGATCGCCGCCCGCGCGCCGAGGGGATGCGCCCGCAGGGTCGCCAGGGCGCGTTCGGCGTCCTCGCGGGCCACCAGCGCCACCAGCTTGCCCTCGTTGGCGATGTAGAGGGGGTCCATGCCCAGGATCTCGCAGGCGGCCCGCACCGGCCCCGGAACCGGCAGCGCCCGCTCGTCCAGACGAATCCCCACCCCGGAGGCCGCGGCGATCTCGTTGAGGGTCGAGGCCACCCCGCCGCGGGTCGGGTCGCGCAGCGCGTGGACGGCACAGCCCGCGTCCAGCAGGGCCGCGACCATGTCGTGGAGCGGCGCGGTGTCCGACTCAATCGCTGCGCCGAACTCCAGGCCCTCGCGCACGCTGAGGATGGCCACGCCGTGGAGGCCGATCTCGCCGCTGATCAGCACCATGTCGCCGGGTCGGGCCAGTTCCGGCCCGACCCGCACCCCGGCGGGGATCAAGCCCAGCCCGGTCGTGCTGACGAACACCCCATCGCCGTGACCGCGGTCCACCACCTTGGTATCGCCGGTCACCAGGGCAACGCCGGCCCGGCGGGCCGCCGCGCCCATGGTTGCGGCGATGATCCCGAGCTGGTCGAGGGGCATCCCTTCCTCGACGATGAAACTGGCCGTCAGGTACAGGGGCCGCGCGCCGCACATGGCCAGGTCGTTGATCGTGCCGTTCACCGCCAGGTCGCCGATGTTGCCGCCGGGAAAGAAGAGCGGGCGCACCACGAAGGCGTCGGTGGAGAGGGCCAGGCGCACGCCGCCGACCTCGACCACTGCGCCGTCGCCGAGTTGTTCCAGGGCGGCGTTGCGGAACGCCGGCAGAAACAGGTGGCGCACCAGGTCCGCCGAGAGCTTGCCGCCGCCGCCGTGGCCCATCACGATGGCCGGGTAGTCGCGCAGGGGGAGGGGGCAGGTCCAGTCCTCGAACGAGAGGCTCATCGGACGACCTCCACGTCCCCGGCGGGAATAAAGCGCCCGTACTGGAAGTAGGCGGCGCAGGCGCCCTCGCTAGAGACCATCGTGGCGCCCAGGGGGGCGCGGGGGGTGCACTGCTTGCCGAAGGCGGGGCACTGGTTGGGCTTGAGCAGCCCCTGGAGCACCTCGCCGCTGCGACACAGGGGCGACTCGGCGGTGGTGATGTGGCCCACGTCGAAGCGCGCCTCGGCGTCGAAGCGCCGGTAACGCTCGCGCAGGCGCCAGCCGCTCCGGGGGATCATGCCGATGCCGCGCCAGGTGCGGTCGGTCACCTCGAAGACCTGCTCGAGCACGGCCTGGGCGGGCTGGTTGCCCTCGGGACGCACGGCGCGCGGGTAGGCGTTCTCCAACTCCGCGCGCCCGGCCTCGAGTTGCGTCACCGCCCGGCGAAGGCCCTCCAGAATGTCGAGCGGTTCAAAGCCGGTCACCACGATCGGAACGCCGTAGCGTTCGACCAGCGGCCCGTACTGCCAGGTGCCCATCACGCTGCACACGTGACCGGCGGCCAGGAAGGCCTGCACCCGGTTCTTCGGCGACTCCATGATCGCGCTGATCGCCGGCGGCACCAGCACATGCGAGACCAGCATCGAGAAGTTGCGCAGCCCGAGCCGTTCGGCCTGCACGACGGCCATGGCGTTGGCGGGCGCGGTGGTCTCGAAGCCGATGCCGAAGAAGACCACCTCGCGGTCGGGGCGCTGCTGGGCCAGCCGCACCGCGTCGAGCGGCGAATAGACGATGCGCACGTCACCGCCCATGCTCTTCACCCGGAACAGGTCGTGGTCGCTGCCGGGCACCCGCAGCATATCGCCAAAGGAGCAGAAGGTCACCTCAGGACGGGCGGCGATGGCCAGGGCCCGGTCAATGATCTCCAGCGGCGTCACGCAGACCGGGCAACCCGGGCCGTGGATCAACTCGATCGCCGGCGGGAGCAACTGGTCAATGCCATTGCGGATAATCGAATGGGTCTGGCCGCCACAAACCTCCATGATGGCCCAGGGCCGGGTGGTGACGCGGCGGATCTCCTCGAACAGCCGGGCGGCTACCTCAGGATCACGAAACTCATCGAGGTACTTCACGCCGTCGCCTCCTCATCGTCCTGGCGAAACTCCTCTTCGAGTATGCCCAGTTCGTGAAACAGCGCCAGGGTCTCCTTCGCCGATTGCTCATCGAGTTGCGTAATCGCAAAGCCGACGTGGACGATGGTATAATCGCCGACCTGGATGTCGGGCAGGTAGCTCAGGCAGACCTCCTTGACGATGCCATCGAAGTCTACCTTGCCCATACGCACGCCGTCAACATCGTGAATGGCAATCACCCTGCCAGGGATGCCCAGACACATCACCCACCTCCTTTCCCGGCGCCGAGATTGTTCCTGGGAGGTACATGTTCACATTGCTCCCGGGAGCGCGGGCAACTTGCCCGCGGAGACGCGACGAGGGCGGAACGCCCTTGCTCCCAGGCGCGTCGGTTACCCCGGGCGTGAACTGTCACCCAGGGAGGAGTGCGCCCTTCCAAATCTTCTCACGGCGTGAGGGGCCGGGGAAACCAGGTTTCCCCGGCCCCTTCTTTCACATTCCCCCCTCATCGTGCGCGGGCCAGGGCGCGAGGCCGGTTCACAGCGCGACGCGCAGGGCGCCGCCGCGCTCGTCCCAGAAGGCGGGGCGCGGCCCCGGTGGCGTGCCCGAGGGCAGCAGTTCCCAGATCAGCACGCTGCGATCGCCGCGGGCGTTGCGCTGCTTGAGCAGCAACCCGCCCGCGCCCGGCCCGCTCGTGGGCAATAGCCAGAGTTCACGGCCTTTCGGCAGGGCCACCACCGTGTTGTGCGGAAAGTACCGTTCGGCCACATCCGCGGGCAAATACAGGTACCCCAGGGAAGTTAGTTCGATGTGGGTGGTTGGCATACACGTCGCCCCCTGGCGCTACAACGACGGTCAACCGATGTGACCATGGGGGAACCTGGTTCCTCCATCCCCCCACCCGCGGGAGAGTTTGGGAGGGCGCAGCCCTCAAGCGAGGGTACGGGGAAACCGGGTTTCCTCCTACCCCCACCCGGTGGGAGGGTGTGGGAGGGCTACGCCCTTCCAGGAACAACCGTATGTTCATCGCGGCGTTGTGCGGCGGAGCCGTATGGACGACTGTAGTATGAATCTCCTACGAACCTTGTCAGAGACCATAAGCCCGTCCGCAGAGGCGCAGCGATGTCGTAAGCGCTGCTACCTCGTCGGCGCGACCGGTGGCTCTACCGTGATGGCCCCCAGCGTGACCCACGGGCCGCTGTTCCCCGCCACGTCCAGCGTCTGCACGCGCAGCAGGTAGCGGCCCGGGGCCAGAGGATCGGTCTTCACCGCGGGTTCGGTGGTGAACCACTCGGAGGTGCCCTCCGGGTTGGCCCCGATGTAGACGCGATAGCCCCTGATGCCGGAGTGCGCGTCGCTAGCGGGCTGCCATTGGAGCGCCACGGGGCCGGTGAA
>DAOTYR010000219.1:0-9557 GCA_034434655.1 Chloroflexaceae bacterium | reverse complement strand
CTCACGGATCACGATCGGACCACGCTGACGGAACTGCTGGCGAAAGGAACGTTGGCGGCGCGGACGTTCAAACGGGCAACTGCCTTGCTGAGCCTCCACGCAGGGGATGCGCTCACGACGATTGCTGAGCGGCTCGGCGTGCATTACACGACGGTGGCAACGTGGCGGGATCGGTATACGACGGACGGGTTAACCTTTCTGCGTGATGCCCCACGATCGGGGCGTCCGGTGCAGTTTGATGGGCTGCAGCGTGCGAAAATCACCGC
Organism: Chloroflexaceae bacterium; assembly: GCA_034434655.1. GTDB lineage: Bacteria > Chloroflexota > Chloroflexia > Chloroflexales > Chloroflexaceae > JACAEO01. The sequence goes on along the minus strand of DAOTYR010000219.1, from coordinate 9,291 downwards.
GCTCGCGACGAGTACGCCGCCTGACGGCCATAGCCAGTGGTCGCTGCGCCTCCTCGCCGACAAAGCGGTGGAAGCGGAGTTTTGTGAGTCGATTTCGCATATGCATGTGGGTCGCGTGCTGAAAAAAACGACCTCAAACCCCATCTGAAACAGACGTGGTGTATTGGAACGAGTGATGCGGCGTTTCTCGCAGCGATGGAGCAGGTGCTGGCGGTGTATGCTGAACCCGATGATCCGGCCTATCCGGTCGTCTGTTTTGATGAGCGTCCCTGTTTCTTGATTGGCGAGGAACGTGCGCCCCTGCCGATGCAACCGGGCCAGGTGCAGAAGGAGCATTCTGCCGATACCAGGCACGGATCCTGTGCCTTGTTGGCGGCCATTGAGCCGTTGACGGGCCGCCGGATAGCCGTGGTGACGCCGCAGCGCACGATGCAGGAGGATACCGAGTTTTGCCAGCACCTCGCCGCAGCCTACCCCGACGCGGTGACGATCCGTCTGGTGCAAGACAACCTGAATACCCATCATCCGCGGGCGTTCGATGCCCATTTGCCCGCAGCCGACGCGTTTGCCCTGGCGCAGCGCTTCACCTTTATCTACACGCCCAAGGGCGCGAGGTGGCTGAACATGATCGAATGCGAGTTCGCGGTCATCTCCCGGCAGTGCTTGAACCGGCGCATCCCGACCATTGAGCAATTGCGTACCCAGATCCTCACGTTGCTGGAAGAGCGCAGTGCCAAGCAGGTCACGATCCATTGGCAGTTCTCCATCGAAAAGGCCCGCACGACGATGAATCGGCACTACCGCACCGTCAATCCCGCGAACGAGAAATATCAGAAAACTTAAGTTACAGACTAATAAGCGCCCCATCCGCTTGGTTCGCAGCGCCCCCGCCCCATTCGCTTATTCCATTCGCTTATTTCGTTCAGTCTCCAGCAACTCGCGAGCCTTGCGCACCTGGGGCGCCATCTCGCCCCCCCGGTAGGCGACCAGAAGCGCCAGCACCGACACCAGCACCAGCACCAACCCCAGGCCGGTGAGCGTCAACGTCAGCCAGGGAACGTTGACCCCTAGGAACGGGAGCAGGTTTGCCACGGCAAACAGGGCAAAGGCTAGCGCCCCGGCAGCAAAGGCCAGACGCCGGCGCGTGCCCCGACCCGTCCGTGCCGCCTGTTGCGCCAGCAGCACCGCCAGTAACACTGTGACGATGATCCGCAGGATCTCGGACTGCATGCTTCCCCGCTCAGCCGTCTATCCCCTTGCGCGTCTGCTGCTATTGTACCATCATACAGATAGGCCCCAGACACGCGGCAACCCCGTCCGGCAGTGGTGTGGAGATCGGCTTTCCTCCCACCCCTGGCGGAGTACAATTTCTCTCCTGGGAGCGCAGGCATCTTGCCCGCGGAGACCCCACGAGGGCGAGACGCCCTCGCTCCCAGGCGCGTGAATGCCCCCCAGGGATGATGGTACCCTGCCGGGCCGGGGTTGCTTCTATGGCGGCTTTGCCGTAGAATAGCGCCTTATTGACAGGACGTACGCGATGGAGGAGTGCAGGGCAGGCTGCGCCTCGGCACCCCTCCACGGGTGCAACGAAACATGCTGCACCATCGGGGGTACGCCCCCCTCCCAACCTCCCCCCGCCGGGGGGAGGCGCGCGGTTCCCTCCCCCAGCGGGGGAGGGTCAGGGAGGGGGCGGGCCGGGACGCGCCGCTTCCGGCGGCGCTGCGCTCCCGAACCCTGGTCGCGTGGGGTGCGCGGGAGGGGGCGTGCAGCGCACCTTTCGTCACATCCCCGCTTGCCGCGCCTGCGGCGCGGCATCCGCGTCTATGCTATACTGGCGACGCGCCGACCTGCCCGGCAACGCGCTGGCGCCATAGCGGCAATTCCGGCCTGAGTGGTCCGTAAACGAAGCGCTCTGCCCCGTGCACCGGGTATGCGGGCGTCCCGCCCGCTGGTATGAGCAGTACGCGCATCGCCTCCACCACTACGGACTGCTGAGTCTCACGCTGGTCTGGGTCATGCCTGAAGATCGGAGGGAACATGTCCACGCTGATCGAAGAGATCGTCGCCCGCGAGGTGCTGGACTCGCGCGGGAACCCAACGGTAGAGGTGGACGTCCACCTGGAAAGTGGCGATATCGGACGGGCGATTGTGCCCAGCGGCGCGTCTACTGGCGTTCACGAGGCCCTCGAACTCCGTGATGGCGACAAGGCCCGCTTCGGCGGCAAGGGCGTGCTCAAGGCCGTCAAGGCGGTCAAGGAAGATATTGCCGAGGCCTTGATCGGTATGGATGCCACCGAGCAGATCGCCATTGACCGCGAGTTGATCGCGCTCGATGGAACGCCCAACAAGAGCAAGCTCGGCGCGAACGCTATCCTCGGCGTCTCCATGGCGGTCGCCAAAGCCGCCGCCAGCGCCCTGGGCCTGCCGCTCTACCGCTACCTCGGCGGCGTCCACGCCCATGTGTTGCCCGTGCCGATGCTCAACATTATGAACGGCGGCCAGCACGCCGCGAACTCCACCGACTTCCAGGAGTTTATGGTGATGCCCGTGGGCGCCGAGTCGTTCCACGAGGCCATTCGCTGGGGTTCTGAGATCTACCAGAGCCTGAAGAAGGTGCTCCACGACCGTGGGTTGAGCACCACCGTAGGCGACGAGGGCGGTTTTGCGCCTAGCCTGCCCTCCAATGAGGCGCCGTTGCAGTTGATTGCCGAAGCGGTCGAAAAAGCCGGCTATCGCCTGGGCGAACAGGTGATGCTCGCTATGGACCCGGCCTGCAGCGAGATCTACGAAGATGGCAAGTACCACCTCAAGCGCGATGGCCGGGTGCTCTCCTCCGAGGAGATGGTGGACTACTGGGTTGACATCGCTAACCGCTACCCGCTGATCTCCCTCGAAGACGGTCTCCACGAAGACGACTGGGAGGGGTGGAAGCTGCTGCGCCAGAAGCTCGGCCATAAGGTGCAACTGGTCGGCGATGACTTCCTGGTCACCAACGTGGCGCGTTTGCGGCGGGCGATTGCCGAGGATGCCTGCAACTCCATTCTGATCAAGCTGAACCAGATCGGCAGCGTCACCGAGACCCTCGACGCGATCAGCATGGCCCAGCGCAACGGCTGGACCGCGGTGGTCTCGCATCGCTCGGGCGAAAGCGAAGATGTGACCATCGCCGACCTGGTGGTGGCGACCAACGCCGGGCAGATCAAGACCGGCGCCCCCGCCCGCACCGATCGCGTCGCGAAGTACAACCAGTTGCTCCGCATCGAGGAGGAACTGGGCGCCGCGGCGCAGTTCGCGGGGATGAACGCCTTCCGTGTGAAGCGGTAGTTGCGCCGCTGGCGCGTAGCCGCGCGCCTCGACAGCGGGGCGGGTCAGGAACCCGCCCCGCTGTCTGCACTCCTAACGTGAACATACGCCCTCGGCGAGGGGGGTGGGGAAACCGGGTTTCCCCATACCTCAGCGGACGCGGGCCGGAGGCCCGCGCACCCGGGCCCCGGCCCCTGGGAGGGTTTGGGAGGGCGCAGCCCTCCCAAGAAATTATTTTCATCCCGTCGGTGCGCGGCGGAGCCGCATGGACGGCTGACGTGAACATAGGCTGCTGGAGCCAATACGTTCACCTCAGCGCATGCGGCGCCCTAGCCCCCCTCCCCAGCCCTCCCCCCGCCGGGGGGAGGGAGTCCGGCGCCTCCCCCCAGCGGGGGGAGGTTGGGAGGGGGGCAGTCACCTTCGTTGCAACGGATTGCCGCTCGAGCAGGGAGATGGGGAAACCCGGTTTCCCCATCCCCCCACCCGGTGGGAGGGTTGGGGAGGGCTGCGCCTTCCGAAGAACAACCTACGCCCCTCCAAAGGGCGCGATGGCCGGCTCATTGCGCCCACAAGGGCCAGCGATCCTGCGCGGCGTTGATGGTGACCTGCCGGATCGCGCCGGTGATCAGCTCGAGGATGTAGATCTCATAGTCGCCGTCGGTGTCGCCGGCATAGGCCAGGCTGCCCCCGTCGGCCGACCAGGTCGGGGCCTCGGTATTGCCCGGACCCTCGATCAGCGCCCGCGCGCGGCCGGTGCTCAGGTCGTAGAGCGCCAGGTCCCAGTCGCCGTTGGGATTGATCGAGTAGGCGATCGCCCGCCCGTTGGGGGCGACGCGGGGGTAGCGATCGTCAAAGCTATTGTCGGTGAGCTTCGTCACCCGATCCAGGCGCGCTCTAACGGTTTCCTGGCTGTCGTAGATGTAGACCACATCAGCCTGGTACAGTTCGAAGTCGCCGTCACAGTTGCTCGCCCAGTAGATGCGCCGTCCGTCGGGCGACCAGGTGGGCGTCTCATTGGTACAGCCCTGCGTGGTGAGCCGCACCGGGAAGTTGCCGGAGAAGGTCATCAGGTACAGCTCCTGCCCGTTCTCACGATCAGAGACAAAGAGAATCTTGGTGCCATCGGGCGACACGCTGGCGTTGTAGTCGCTTGCTGTTCCCCTGGGCAGATAGCCGGGAGAGGGACCGCCGGGCGGCGGCAGCGTGCCATCGCTGTAGCTCAGGCGGGTCACGCCGGCATTCCAGGCGAAGTCGCCGCTGAAGAAGGCCGGCGGATCAAAGGTGTAGATCTGCCGGTAGTTCGGATTGCTGCGGCGCGAGTCGACCAGCAAGCGGACCTGGCCGGGGTCCCAACTGCGTCGCCAGGAGAAGGCCACCGTCTCGGCGGCATTGCGGGTGATGCGGTAGCCCTGGCCGAAGAAGTTGGGCAGGTATAGCTCCCAGTGGCTGCCGGTATCGCTGTTCGAGGCGTAGACCAGGGGCGGATCGGGGAGCGGTGAGGCCCAGGGCGTGCCCAGATGAGGGTAGCGCCACTGGAAGTAGTGCTGGCCCACGTTGCCCATTTCCACCTTGTAGTCGGCCGGGTTGCCCGGCACGTAGGTCAACACCCGCCGCTCGAAGAGTTGCACCAGCACGTCCTGCTCGCTGGTCCCGATTTGTGCCCGCGTCCAGTACGCATCGGTGATCGGCAGGCCCATCGTGAACAGCCAGTCAACTATCGGGCCGCGCCGCACCACCCCGTCGAAGATCGGCCCCTGCTGGTTCATGAACTGCCAGAAAACGCGCGGGATGTTGTGGCCGGTAATGGTGTTGTACTGGACGATCTCGGTCTCCGCGGTTGCCAGTTCTGGTCGCAAACTGATCGTGCCGCTGCGATCAATCGTGGTCGCGATGCGCTGCCCGAGGCGCTGCGGGTCGCGGTAGCCATTGTCGAGCGTGGCGACCCCGGCGAAGGCGCTGTAACCGGGCGCGTTCGGATTGGCGTCGCGCGGGTTGCCGGCCACCGGAATGTCGGCGGGAGCGCGCTGATCGGTATCGTACCAGTCGTTGCCGAGTTGCAGGCTCCCGCTCACCAGTTCCTTCACCAGCAATCCGTTAGTCACACCCTGGTTCGCTCCCGAGCGATCCGCGGGGTTGTTCAGCTCCATGCGCGCCTTGTCGAAGTACTGCACCGTGCGCAACCCATTCACGCCCTGCCGATAGAACTCGGCGTAGTCGAACCAGGGGCCAGGACCCCAGTACCAGCTACGCCCGCCGCGCACCAGTTCGGAGTCGGTGCGGCTCCAGACCCGGGCGAAGCGTTCGTCGGCGAAACGCTCACGCGACCCATCGAAGGGGGCGGCGCCGGCGATGGGAACGGCACTGAGCGCCAGGACGGCGATCAGCGCAACGGCGATCAGGCGCGCGCCGTGGCGAGACAGCCAGATGCCAGCCATAGAACCCTCCTTTCAACCCTGGTGTTGCATCCTGCTTCCAGGGTAGCGCAGAGGTCGCCCGGAGTGAATGAACGAGCCTTGCAGCGGGGATCGCCGACGGCTGATAGGCGCGTGAGAGGCTGACATGTGCCTCCGAATCAGCACGTTGCGGCTACCAAAGCGTCATAGAGACGCCGCAGGCTCGTGAGCATTGGAACGCTTCCTAACGTGAACATACGCCCTCGGAGAGGGGGATGGGGAAACCCGGTTTCCCCATCCCCCCACCCGGTGGGAGGGTTTGGGAGGGCGTAGCCCTCCCAAGAAGTATGTTCATCCCGTCGGTGTGCGGCGCAGCCGCATGGACGGCTACAATGGCAGCAGCCCCGCGAATGATCAGCCTGTCATCGCACACGGTGAGCTTACTCTGGTATCATAGAGTTCAGGCGAACGATGACCGCGCACAGGAGCCTGGCAAGTAACCGTTCACACCCGGGGTAACCTACGCGCCCGGGAGCGCGGGCGTCGTTCCGCCCTCGTCGCGTCTCCGCGGGCAAGCTGTCCTCGCCCCCAGGAGCCATGTGACCCCTTACCCTGGGAAAACCTCACGCTCCCTTCTGGCGGGGGGTAGGGAAACCCGCTTTCCGCGGGCAACCCGGAGGGTTGCGCTACCGCGTTCCAGGGCGGGCATGGGGCAACCCGGTTGCGCCTACGTTCACGTTCGCAAACAGGGTTTGATAGCCATCAGGAGAGCCAGTATGAACCAGCAGCAACAGGCCCTCGCGCGCCTGCGCCGCCTTCTCAACGATCCCGCCGCGCCTCTCACCGACATCGCCGAGAGCTACGTGAGCGTGATCAGCGAGCAGTTGCTCCAGTTCGCCCGGCAGGCCTATCCACGGGATGGTCGAGGGGTGATCGAGATCGATCTGCGCGGGATCGACCTCCGCAGCGCGACGGGTCATGCTCCCATCGCCTACTACCCTGCTGACGCCGGCAGTGATGACTGGCCGCCGAACCTCGACGAAGTGCTCGCCACTTATGACCCGCGCCGCGAGGCGGTCGTGTTGCTTATGCAGGATGGCTGTGAGCCGCTGATCTATGTGCTGGAGTAGATTCTAACGTGAAAATAGGCTCTCGAAGAGGGGCGTGGGGCAACCGGGTTGCCCCACACTCCCGCCCGCGGGCGGGGACAGGGTACGCTCACACGTCGCCTCGGCTGAAGATCCGCCGCGCCAGGTCGCGCTCCGTGGCCCCGATGCCGCCTACGGCCCACAATGCAACGCCATAGGCCGGCGGGGCCAGCAGGGCCGCCGCGAGGCTGCCCGGCCATCCGGGAACGATGGCCCCGGCGTGCTCGGGGAGCATCGCGATCACGCCCACCATGATCGCCCCCATCGCCAGCGCCGCAACCAGGGGACGCCAGGCCAGCGCCAGCAAGGGCGGGGTCAGGGCTTCGCTCCGCAGTAGCGGGAGGAACACCAGGTACAGCACTACCTCCGAGAGAATGGTGATCACCGCGGCAGCGTACAGGCCCCAGACCGGTTGACCAAAGGCGTAGGTGGCAATGGGCATGGCCGCCAGATTGGCCAGAAGATTAAAGGCCGCTCCGATCACAAAGGCCCGCGTAATCGCCGCCTGGCGGTTCACGGCGATGAGCACATACTGAATGAGGCCGTTGACAAAGGACAACGGCAGGAACCAGGCCAGAATGGCCAGGACCGCTATCGAAGGCTGATAATCGGGGAACTGCCGTCGCGTAAAGAGTTGGATCAGGTCGTGCGACAGCACCGACAGGCCCATGGCCAGCGGAAAGGCCAGCAGCAGCAACACCTGGAGGGTGCGGTTTTGCGCCGCGGCCAGGTCTGCGCGATCGCCGCCCGCCCGTCGCGACAGCAGCGGAAACACAGCGAAGGTTACCGCGGGCGGGATGATCATGGCGATGTTGAGGAGCGTGTAGGGCGTATTGTACTGCCCCACCAGCCGCTCGGCGGCCGGCCCGCCAAAGGCGCGCACGATAAAGACGTCGAAACGGAAGAACACCGCGCTGAGCAGGTTGTTGAGCATCAGGGGCAGCGCCGTGAGCGCCAGCCAGCGCATCCTCGCCGCCTCCCAGGCGATGCGTGGCGGGAAGAAATCGTGCCGCTGGAGCGCGGCAAAGATCAGCGCCGTAACGGTGCTTACCGCCACTGCGGCCCATGCCAGCCCGAGAATGCCCAGGCCCAGGACCATCACCCCTAGCCGGGCCAGGAAGTTGAGCGTCGCGGTGACCACCTCCATCAGCGCCGGCACCTCCATCCGCTCGCTGGCGTTGTACAGCGCGGTCACCGCCCCTGAGAAGGCGCCGGGGATCAACGTCAGCAGCAAGATGAAGATGGTTTGCTGGCCCGCCACCGAGATCGGTTGCCCGAGGAGCGTGTAAGCGCCAACCACCAGCAGGGTGACCGGCAGCGCGACGAGGCCGATCAACAACAGGCGCAGGGTCAGGGTCAGGCCGAAGAGGCGCCGGGCGGAAGCGGGATCGCGGGCCACCTCGCGGGTGAGCAGCACGCCCAGGCCAAACTCGGTGAAAATGGTCAAATACTGGCCGACCAGGAGAATGGCGAACAGATAGTCGCCAAAGGTGGCCACGTCGAAGCTCCCCACCAGGATAAAGAAGATCACCATGTCCAGCGCCTTGACCACCATGCGCATCGCGAAGGTGATGGCGCTGTTTTTGAAGACGCGGCGCGCGGTGTTCTCAGGCGCCTCGTGGTAGAACCGGCGCCAGGCCCACAACCCGGCGCCGGTCAGCGCGAGCAAGCCGAGCAACCCGCTGATTAGCCAGAGCAGACTCACGTCGCTGTTCCGTGTTCCCTGACGGGCAGCATGGGTTCGCTGCTGCTGGAGCAGGCGTGTGGGGAAACCAGGTTTCCCCACGTCCCCGCCCGCGGGAGGGTTTGGGAGGGCTGTGCCCTCCCAAGAAGTATGTTCATCCCGTCGCTGTGGGGCGGAGCCGCATGGACGGCTGATGCGATCCAGCAGTCGGCGCAACGGCTCTCCCGGGCGAAATCAGGCCCCTTTTGCCGCATCAGGACGCACTCCAGAAACATGCGCGCATCGTCGGTTTCAAATAAGCGAACGGGGCGCTTATGGTCTTTGAAAAATTCATCCGCTATGCCGGGCTGGCCGTGGGGCTGATGGTCTTTGAGAAATTCATCCGCTATGTCGGGCTGGCCGTGGGGCTAAAGCCCTCGGCTAGGGGATGCGAAGGCCGCCTGCGCGGCCTATACCGGAGGCCGCCTGCGCGGCCTGGAGCGGATGATGTATGCAAAGACCATCAGCCCCCCTCAGATCAAGATGTGATAGAGCATCTCCGGTCCGAAATGTAGATGGCGCGGCCTCACGAAAGGAGGCTTCCCGGGCGGGCGGCGTTCTCGCGGACCCTCCTCCGCCCGCGGCGCGAGGCGTGGCGGTCTCGATCCACGCCGTTGCTCCGCTACTGATCAGACTCACCGTGCCATCGTTCTTCGGGTGGTAGAGCCGGGGAGCGTAGCGCCGCCGGTCGGCGTAACTCAGCAGGGCGGGCGCGGGCGCCTCG
>DAOTYR010000218.1:0-3893 GCA_034434655.1 Chloroflexaceae bacterium | reverse complement strand
TTCCACCATCCAGCCTATCCGCGAACGGGGGCTATAGGTCACCAGGTACCGGCCCTCGGGTTGAAGCGGTTCCCACCTCTCGCGGCTTATCTGAAGCGTAACAGGAGTATCAAAGACCGCGTAGAACTGTTTCGGGTTGCGCGCGGAACTGAACTTGCGGGTCAGGCGCGCCGCGTGGACATGGGCCACGCCGTCGCGCAGGTCCAGGGCGATGCTGTAGACGCGCCACGCCACGAACCCGAGCGACGCCAGAGTTATGGTCAGGCCCACGATGATAAAGACCCTGACGATCGGTGCGTTACCGCTGGCGATGAACAGGCAAGTAAAGATCGTGCCCAGGCCGATGACGCAGGCCCCGGTCACGGCCACCATCAGCCAGGCGAGGGCCTTGAGCGTGTTTTGCTGTTCGATGGTGAGAGGAATGCGTTGCATAGCTTCAGCAGGCGCTTATAGTTGTGTTTGGGAGGGCTGCGCCCTCCCAAACCCTCCCGCGGGCGGGGGGATGGGGGAACCCGGTTCCCCCATGTTCACATCAGCCCATACCGCCCAGGGCGATAAACAGGAGCGTGCCCAGGCAGAGATAGCTGCCATAGGCGATATAGGTCGGCGTGGGCCGCCCGGCGCGCCGGGCGATGAGAATGCCCGCCGAGACGATGCCGGCCAGGAGCATGCCGTAGAACAGCGCCGGGGCCAGGTTGAGCAACCCTACTGCCGCGCCGATGAAGATGGCCAGGTAGACATCGCCGAGACCAAAGGGCACGCCAGAACCGGGGAAGAGGAGGCGGGCCGCCAGGTAGAACAACATGAAAACGAAGCCGCCGGCGAGCGCGCCGAGGGTGACGTTGAGCCAGTTCAGGCCGGCGAGCGGTCCGGCGACGAGGGCCACCAGGGCCGCGCCAAGGATGACGAAGGTGTAGATATACCGGTAGAGCCAGTCAATCGCCCCGGTAACGATCAGCACCGCGCAGACAAAGGCCAGATAGAAGAAGGCCGGGCCGAAGCCATAGAGGTGATAGAGCCGCAGCAGAATGAGCGCGGTGATCAGTTCGACCAGGGGATAGATCCAGTGCAACGGGCGCCCGTCGGGCGCGCGGCCCCGTTGGAGCAGCCAGCCGGCCACGGGAGTCACCTGCCAGGGGGCCAGGGGCGCGCCCGTGCGGGTGCAGCGCGGCCAGCCGAGCAGGCGCCCCTCGCGCGGAATGCGGATGATCAGCACATTGAGCAGCGAGCCGAGCATCAGTCCGGCCAGAAAGACCAGCAGCGCGGGAAGCATGCGAATGTCCGTAGCATGTACAGCGGAGGATCGCGCCGGCCAGGAAGGAAGCGGCGGTCCCCTCCGCGCCCTGCGAGGAGATCCTGGCCACTGTATCATACCAGCCAGGCGCAACCAGGGTCATGCTTCGGTCGAACCGGCCAGGGCTACGTCAACGTCGTCCGCCCGGCGACTGAAGCTGCGGGCTAGCCTCTGCGAAGCCCGCTTTCGCGGGCTCCACAGGCCACGCAAGTGGCCTTCGCAGCCGTAGCCGAGGCGTTTACGCCCACAGCGCGGACGATCAACCGGACATTGACGTAGCCCTATTGAACCAGCCCCGGCGTTTGCTCCCCTCACCCCGTCTCCTGCAGCGCGGCGCGCATGACCGCGAGGGGAGCCGGGCGCCCGGTCCAGCGGGTGAAGGCCAGGGCGCCCTGGTGCAACAGCATGCCCAGGCCATCGCGGGTGGCGGCGCCGCGCGCCGCGGCCTCGCGCAGCAGGCGCGTGGGCCGGTAGACCATGTCGTAGACCAGGGTGCGCGAGCCGACGGGGGGATCGGGCAGGGGCGTCTCGCCCTCGCGCCAGCCGAGGGCCGTGGCGTTGACCAGCAGGTCGCAGGCGGCAAGATGCTCGCGCAGGTCGGGGTCGCGCAGATCGAGGGCGATCAGGGTGGGCGGCGGCTCGCCGGAGGCGGTCAACCCCTGTTCGTCGGTGATGCCGATGAGCAGGTCGGCGAGCAGGTCCTCGGCGCGCTCGACGGTGCGGTTGGCGATGACCAGGCTGCCGACCCCGGCCCCGGCCAGGGCGAAGGCGGCGGCGCGGGCCGCGCCGCTGGCCCCGAGGATCACCACGCTGCGCCCGGCGAGGTCAACGCCAGCGTCGGCCAGATCGGCGCGCAGGGCCGGGGCGTCGGTGTTGGCGCCCACCAGGGCGTCGCCGTCTTTGTAGATCGTATTGACCGCCCCGATCAGCGCGGCCTGCTCCTCGAGCCGGTCGAGGAGCGGGATAACCGCCTGCTTGTGGGGCAGGGTGACGTTGGCGCCGAGGTATTCCGGGCCGCGCAGGGCCGCCACGCGCGCCGGAAGTTCGGCTGCGGTGGTGCGCAGCGCCTCGTAGCGCGCGACGATGCCGAGGTGTTGCAGGGCGGCGTTGTGCATGCGCGGCGAGCGGCTATGGGCCACCGGATCGCCGATGAGGATAATGCGCTGCATAGGTGCGTTTCCCGCGCGCGACCCGGAGGGTCACGCTCACATTGCTTCCGGCGGGCATAGAGGTGGGGAAACCGGGTTTCCCCATCTCCATGCTCGAGCGGCAATCCGTTGCAACGAAGGTGACTGCCCCCTCCCCAGCCCTCCCCCGCTGGGGGAGGGGGTCCGGCGCCTCCCCCCAGCGGGGGGAGGTTGGGAGGGGGGCTGCGGCGCCGCATGCGCTAACGTGAACATAAGCTCTCGGAGCGGGGCATGGGGAAACCCGGTTTCCCTATTCCCCTGCGGGGCGGGGGCGTGGGGAAACCCGGTTTCCCCACATCCCTCGCCGAGGGCTTATGTTCACGTCCAGGGCATTTCCGGGAGGGTCTGCGCCCTCCCGCGGGAAGCGCCCGCGCGGGGGGCTACTGGCAGGCGAGCCATTCGGCCTCGTAGCGCTGAAACTCCTCGTAGGCGGCGGCGAAGTTGTGGCTGCCGTCTCTGGCGCAACTGGCGACGAAGAACAGGTAGCCAGCGGCGGTGTCGGGTTGCGCGGCGGCCTTCAGGGCGGCGAGGCCGGGGGCGGCGATGGGGCCGGGCGGCAAGCCGGGGTTGAGCCGGGTGTTGTAAGGACTGGCGATCCGCAGATCCTCGTCGGTCAACGTTTTGCGCCACCAGGCGCCTTCCGCGGCGCTGTAGCCCGCGGCGTACTGCACCGTGGCGTCGGAGCCGAGCGCGCCGCCGACGATCGGCGCGTACTCCGGCTTGAGCCGGTTCCAGAACACCCCGGCGATCAGCGGCATCTCATCGAGGCGCGCGGCCTCGCGCTGGACGATGGAAGCCATCGTCACCAGGTCGTGCACCGTGGCCCCCGGCACCTGCACGCCGCGCTCGATGGCGGCGTACTGCTCGACAAAACGGGTGAGCATGGCGCGAATGACCTCCTCGGGGCGCGCCTGTTCGGGAAAGCGGTAGGTGTCGGGGAAGAGGTAGCCTTCAATTGAGGCGCCTTCGGGCATGCTGCTCAGCAGGAAGAACTCCTCGCGGAAACGCTCCCCGTCGCGGGCGACGGCCAGGAAGTCCGCCGCGCCGGTCACGCCGGCCGCTTCCAGGATGGCGGCGATTTCTTCCAGCCGCGTCCCCTCCGGGATGGTCACCTGCACCTCGGCCATGCGGCTGTTCTGCAGGGCGATCAGGATCTGGCTCATGGTCATAGTCGGGCTGAGGATGAAGCGCCCGGCCTGCAATTTGTTCTCCAGCCCCTGGCTGCGGGCCAGCAGGGTAAACAGCGCCGGCTGGCGGATCAACCCTTCGGCCTTGAGGGCCGTGGCGATCTCGCCGGCTGAGGCGCCCGGCTCAACAATGAACTCGACCGGGTCGCCCGCCGCCGCCGCAGGGGCGCGGATCTCGCTCAGGATGACATAGCCGCCGCAGGCGATCACCAGGGCGAAGAGGCT
>DAOTYR010000217.1:0-11003 GCA_034434655.1 Chloroflexaceae bacterium | reverse complement strand
ATGCGGGCTTCGCCTTCCATAGCCGAGGGCTGATGAAGATGAAGCATATAAACCGGTATGCTTCCTCGTGCCGTGGGGCTAACGTGAACATACGCCCTCGGCGAGGGGTGTGGGGAAACCGGGCTTCCCCACGCCCCCGCCCCGCAGGGGGATGGGGCACCGGGTTTCCCCATCCCCCCACCCGGTGGGAGGGTCTGGGAGGGCTGCGCCCTCCCAGGAACAACCGTAGGTTCATTGCGGCGTGGTGCGGCGGAGTCGCATGGACGGCTGAGGTGACCATCGTTCGCCGCGTTCAGCCCCCCTCCCCGCCTCCCCCCGCGGGGGGGAGGGGGCCGGCGCCGTGCCCGCGGAGCCGTGGCGCGGGCGTCCCGCCCGCGCTCCCAGGTCATGGTCATTGGGCGTGGTGCGCCATGCGCATGACCGTCTCACGTGACCATGGGGGAACCTGGTTCCCCCATCCCCTCGCCTGCAAGAGGGTTTGGGAGGGCTGCGCCCGCCCGGACCCTCCCGCGGGCGGGGGTGGCGACTACGGCCCAAACAACTGCGCCACCGGAACCGGGAAGGCGGCGATGACCCGCGAGGGCAGCCGGGCCTGGCCGCGAAACACCCCCTGCGAGCGATAGGCGTCGGCTTCCAGGATGAGCACCTCGACGGTTTGCGCATGCGGGTCGGCGATCCAGTATTCGGGCACGCCGGCGCGGGCATAGGCGTCTTGTTTCTCGCGGCGGTCGTAGCCGGCCGTGCCAGGCGAGGTCACCTCCACCACCAGGTCCGGCGGGCCAACGATCCGGCTCGGCGTAATCAGGTGCAGCCGGGCGGCGCCGATCACCAGCACGTCGGGCTGGACCACAAATCCGGGGGCCAGTTCCACGTCGGTGGGAGCCGCAAAGACCCGTCCCTGTCCTTTTAGCTCAACATGAAGCATCAGGAACGTCACAAGGCGAGCGCTGATACCCTGATGTTCAGTGCCGGGCGCGGGTGTCATATATAGCACTCCGTTGATCACTTCATAGCGCTGGCCATCATCGGGGAGCCGGGCGTAGTCGGCATAGGTCCACTGCCCCTGGGTCGGGCCGGCGATATGACTGGCCGGCATCACAATTGGCAGCGTGTCTGTGAGGGTCATAGGGTGTCTCCAGGCGTGCATGCGTCTCTCCTGAGGTGACCATCGTTCACCGCGTACAGCCCCCCTCCCAGCCTCCCCCCGCTGGGGGGAGGTGCCGGGTTCCCGCCCCCGGCGGGGGATGGTCAGGGAGGGGGCCGGCACCGTGCCCACGGAGCCGCGCCGCGGGCGGGCCGCCCGCGATCCCAGGCTATGTGCATCGGGCAGTGTGCGCCCCGCGCGTGGGGCCGAACGTGACCATGGGGGAACCAGGTTCCCCCATCCCCCCGCCCCCGGGAGGGTTTGGGAGGGCGTAGCCCGTGCGCAGGGGTGTGGGGAAACCGGGTTTCCCCACACCACCCGGCGGTGTGCGGCGCGAGCCGCATGGACGGCTGATAGTTATTGAGAAATTAGTCCGGTATGCCGAACTGGCTGTGAGGCATGATAGCACGGCATGGGCGAAAAACCAGGAGGAGGAGAGAGGAGTGAGGAGTGAGAAAAGTTCCAGGGAGGGGTCTGGGGAAACCCGGTTGCCCCACCTCGTTCCAACGGGGACGGACCGGGCCGCGCAGCGAAACCATGCCTCACTCTAAAGTTAAGAAATCATTACCCAGGGGGATCGTGGGGGCCGGTGTTGCCGCATTCCGGTGCAGTGTATAATATGTACACATGTCTGGAAAGGCGGCGCAGCCATGACAAGCATGCAACCGGACAACGGGAACACAGAAACCTCCGGGCGGTTCCTGGAGATTGCTGAGCGCGAAGTGGGCCGGATCATCCTTGACATTCACGATGGTCCGGTTCAGAATATTTTCGCCGCGTTGTCGCAACTGTACGTGGTGCAACGACGCCTGGCGCAGCAGCAGCCGCCGCTCGATGACGAGTTGCTGCGTATCAAGCGCAGCATCGGGTTACTGGAGCATGCGCTCAACGAGATCCGCAATTTCATGGGCGCGTTCCGCCCGCCCGAGTTCGAGCGCCGCGATCTGGTTTCCATCCTCGAAGGTCTGGTGATCCAGCACGAAGAGTTGACCGGCAATCCCGTCAGCCTGGAGATCCTGGGCGAGTTGCCAGGCGTGCCGCTGCCGGTGAAAATCTCACTCTACCGGATTCTGCAAGAGGCCCTCTCGAATGCCGCGCGTCACGGGCAGGCCCGGCGCCATCGGGTGACCTTGAGTTGTGACGGGCGCCGGATCACGATGCAGGTGTGCGATGATGGCCAGGGGTTCGATGTCGCCGCGGTGATGCAGCGACCCCTGGCCGGGCACTTCGGTCTGGAGGGGATGCGCGAGCGGGTGCATCTGCTCGGCGGAAGCTTTAGCATCGAGAGCACCCCGGGGTCGGGTACGCGGGTGCGGGTTGAGGTGCCCTACGGAAGAAATGATTAGAGTTTTTCTTGCCGATGACCACGCGCTGGTGCTGGAAGGGCTGCGCTCGCTGATCGAGGCCGAGGGCGATATCGAGGTGGTCGGCACCGCCGGCGACGGCGACCAGGTGCTCGAGGCGGTGCGCGCCTTGCGGCCCGATGTGGTGGTGCTCGATTTGCAGATGCCCACGGTCAGCGGTCTGGAGTGCCTGCAGCGCATTCGCGCCGAGGGCTTGCCGGCCAAGGTGCTGGTGCTCTCGGCGTTCTACGATGGCGACACCATCCAATCGGCCCTCGAAGCCGAAGCCGATGGCTTTGCCCTGAAGACCGAGCCGCCCCAACAGACGGTGGCCTGCATCCGCCAGGTCTACCAGGGGCAACTGGTCTTTCCGCAGGCTGCCCGGCGCTGGTTGCGCCAGCAACGGCAGCGCCCCGGCCCGGCCGCCGATCTCTCCGAGCGCGAGGCCGAGGTGCTCTCGCTGGTGGCCCAGGGGCTGACCAATACCCAGATCGCCCAGCGCCTCAACGTCAGCGAGAATACGGTCAAGTTCCACCTCCAGAATATCTACCAGAAACTCGGGGTGAGCAACCGCACCGAGGCGGCGGGGATCTTCTTCAAGCAGCGCCAGGAGGGGCGTCGATGACGCTTTACCTGCTCTTTGGCATGGCCGCCCTGGCGCTGGTCGGCCTGATCGTCCTGCTCTGGCGCCTCTGGCGCGAGTATGCCCAGCTCAGCCCCGAAACCGAGGAGCGCGAACGGGAACTGGCCATGCTCAACGATGCCCAGGCCCACCGCGTGAGCGACCAGATCCTCGCCCGTCCCCCCGATCCCGATGCCGCCTGGCAGACCATGGTCGAGCGCGGCGCCGGTAGGCGCCGCCGATCCCCGCCGCGACGGTAAATGCCCCGGGCCGGCGTTACCCATGCGCGGGGGCCACGTTGCCCGCCGCTGCGGC
The DNA here is from genome assembly GCA_034434655.1 of Chloroflexaceae bacterium. Taxonomy (GTDB): domain Bacteria; phylum Chloroflexota; class Chloroflexia; order Chloroflexales; family Chloroflexaceae; genus JACAEO01. Next base: position 7,579 of record DAOTYR010000217.1, on the reverse strand, counting down.
GGCGCGCCGCACGTCCACGAAGAGCAGCAGGGCGAACCCCGCCACGAAGAAGATGATCAGCGAGATGATCGCGACGCGGTAGCTGTCGGTGAACTGGTAGGCCAGCCCGAAGAGAAAGGGCGCCAGCCAGCTCGTGCCCCGCTCGCTCACCTCGTAGATGCCAAAGTACTCCGCTTCCTGGCCCTTCGGAATCATCAGCGAGAAGACCGAGCGGCTGATGGCCTGGCTGCCCCCCAGCACCACGGCGATGATCGCCGCCAGCAGGAAGAACTGCGCCGGCACGCCCGCGGGCATGAAATAGCCGTAGATCACCACGCCGCCCCAGATGACCAGGCTGAGGAGAATGGCGCGCTTCGAGCCGATGCGCTGCGCCAGCCAGCCAAAGGCCAGGGCCCCGAAGAAGGCCACGAACTGTACCATCAGGATCGCCTGGATCAGAATCCCCTGATCCAGGCCAAGTTCCTGCGCTCCGAACTGCGAGGCCAGGGCGATGACGGCCTGGATGCCGTCGTTGTAGAGCAGGTAGGCCCCCAGGAACAGCAGCGTCTGCGGGTAGTGACGCATCTCGCCGAAGGTGCGCGCCAGTTGTTTGAAGCCGATGGTCAGGTACTGCTCCCCTGGCGGGAGCCGCTTCAACGGCTCGCGGCGCCGCAGGGTGAGCAGCGGAATGACGGTGAAGATGGCCCACCACGTCCCCGCCGAGGCCAGACTGATGCGCACGGCGAGGTCGGTCGGCAGGCCCAGCGCCTCGCGGTTGCTGAACAACACCAGATTGGCCAGCAAAAGCAAGCCACCGCCCAGGTAGCCCATGGCCCAGCCCCGCGACGAGACGGCGTCGCGCCGGTCGGGGCTGGAGATTTCGGGCAGAAAGGCGTTGTAGAAGACGATGGAGGCGCCGAAGGAGAGGTTGGCGATCAGGAACAGCAGCCCGCCGAGGAAGTAGCGGTTGCCGTCCAGGAAGTACATCAGCATCGTCGCAACCGCGCCGATGTAGGCGAAGGTTGCCAGCATGCCTTTCTTGGCGTGGGAATAATCGGCGATGGCCCCCAGGACCGGCAGAAAGAAGACCTGGAGCAGAACCGACAGCGAGACCATGTAGGGGAAAAAAGCGCCGGCGGCGACGGGGATGCCGAGGGGATAGACCAGACCGCGCTCGTCGGCGGCGGCCTCGGTGATGGAGGTGAGAAACGGCCCAAGAAAGACGGTGACGACGGTGGTCGAGAAGGCCGAGTTGGCCCAGTCGTAGAAGTACCAGCCGATCAGTTCACGACGGTCGTCAATCGGCGACGTGGCCGCGACGGTCATACGGGGTCTCCTTCTCGCTCTCAGGCATGGTTTCGCTGCGCGGTTTTAGATGTACCCGGTGGAAGGGGTTTCAAATAAGCGCATACGGCGCCGTAGCCCCCCTCCCAACCTCCCCCCGCTGGGGGGAGGAGCCGGACTCCCTCCCCCAGCGGGCCAGGCCCTCCTGCGGGCGGGGGTATGGGGGAACCGGGTTTCCCCACGCCCCTGCTCCAGCAGCCTATGTTCACGTCAGACTCACTCCCAGGACCACCAGCCCGCTGGCGAGGGCGGAGGCAGTGAGTTTGCCGGTGCGGATGTAGCTCCAGCCGGCGGCGAGGCCGGCAATACCCCCGGCGACCGGCCCCAGCGGCCACCCGCCCGGCGCGATGCCGGCCAGCGCCGAGAGGGCCGTGGCTGCGGCAAGGGCCAGCCACGGCGCGCGGGGGCCGGCGCGGCCCGCCAGGGCCCGGGCCAGGCCGTTCTGCGCGCCGCCGCGCAGGAGCAGTTCGGCGGGCAGGGCCACGAAGAAGTAGCTGTTGATAATTGACATAATGAACGAGCCGGCGCTGGGCAGGCCGCCAGCGGGCCGGATTCCATACAGCAGTGTATTGGCGCCCAGGGCCAGAACGGTGGCCAGCAGGCCCGCGGCCAGGGCGTCGCGCAGCTCGCGCCCGCTGAGGCGCCAGGTGAAGCCCAGGCCGGGCCATCCCCTGGCCGCGAAGAGGATCAGGAGCAGCGGGGCCACAGTCAGGGAAAAGAAGCCCACCAGCCCGCCCTGCTGCGGCAGAGTGAGCGGTGGAACGAGGCGCAGGCCCAGGGTCAGGCCGAGGTAGGTCAGCGCCACGGCGTCGGCGAGGGCGGGTTGCCGGCGCTCGCGGGCCAGGCCGAAGGCCAGGGCCGGCACCACGGTGAAGAGGATCGCCGAGAGCAGCCCCACGGCGGTCAGTTCGCGCACCGCGAGGGCGTAGGCCGCGTAGAGGGTGGGCGCCACGGCCAGCAGCGCGGCCAGGGCGCGCCGGTCGCGCCGCACCACGCGCCCCAGCCCGTCGTACAGCGCCGCGCAGCCAGGCAGGGTCAGCCCCAGGGCCAGAACGCTAAAGGCGGTCAGGCTGCCCCAGCGCTCGGCGGGAGGCATGGGGGTGGCGAACACGTGCAGCGCGAAGGCACCGACCAGCAGCAGCGCGGCGACGATGGCGGCGAGCAGTCCTTCGGGCAGCCCGAACACGTCGGTAGGATAAGAATGGTCCTGTTCGCGAGCCAAGCTGAGGCGCTCCTGTTTCGATGACGACGCTTCGTCTGCGTGGCCGTGCGAATGCGGGCCAGAGGCCCGCGCACCCAGGCCCCCGCCCGCGGGAGGTCGTGGACGGGCGGCGCCCGCCCACTACCACCGCCCCCTCCCTCACCCTCCGCCACTGGGGGAGGGGAGAAAGCAGAGTTCCCCACACCCCACCCGGTGGGAGGGTCTGGGAGGGCTACGCCCTCCCGGGACAACCTTTTGTATCTCATTGCGGATGCAAGTACGCAAAAGGCCGCGCAGTGCACGCGTATCTTACAAGACCTGCACCGGCTGCAACAGACCCGGGCGTTCGCGGTTGGCGGCCGCGATGGCCTCGGCTGAACCGACGACGGCGATGGCGCCGTGGGCGCTGGCGGCCTCTGCCGCATCGGCGAAGGCGCGGAAGTCGGCGGCGGTCGCGTCGAGGATCTGCTCGCGGATGCTCTGGCGGTACGCGTCGCTGACGCCGGTCAGATGGCGCACCAGGGCGGTGTAGCCTCGCGCGTCGGGCAACTGGTAGGCGTCCAGGTCGCCAATCGTGCCGATGATGCTGCGTTCGACCGTCAGGCGATCCAGTTCGACGCTCCGCAGGAAGGCGGCGGTGCCATCATAGACATCCAGGGTGCGCAGCAGGTGGGGATCGCGGTACGATGTCCAGGCGAATATCCCGGTGCTGCGGTCGTAACTGCTGCCGGCGCCGTAGGCGCCGCCCTGGACGCGGATCTTTTCCAGCAGGTAGGCGTTGTAGAGGAAGCGGGTGACCGCGCTCGCCGCCCCGCCGACATTGACGCCCAGGGCCTTGAGGTTGGCGCCCTTGGCGACATAGTTGACCTGGGCGGGGATGATCAGGCCCTCATTCGGGCCATCCTCGGCCACGCGCCAGGCGGCCGGCGCGTAGGGCGCGGTGGGCAACTCGGCAAGAAAGTCGTCGAGGGCCGGCTCGATGGCGTTGAAGCCGCGCCGGTCAACGGTCACATTGGCTACCAGCGCCGCGCGATTGACGAGGGAGCGGCGCAGCGCCTCGAGGCGCGCCAGGACGCCGGGCCAGTCCTCGGCGACGCGGCGCTCCAGCTCGCGCACGAAGAACAGCCCGCTGATGCCGCTCATCTGCTCGTCGGCCCAGTCGGCGGCATCGAAGCGCGCCGCCACGCGCTTGCGGGCGTAGGCGTTGCCACTGGGGACCAGCGACGACTCGCGCCCGGCCTTGGCGCGGGTGACGATCTGGCGGAAGCGTTCCGGTTCATCCAGGCGCGTCTCGAGCAGGATGTCGCGCATAATCGCCAGCATGGCCCCGGCCTGGGCCAGGGTGCTCTTGCCGCGCACCAGCAGCCGGCCCACCGGCTCGCCGGTGATCACATGGGTGGCGGTGATGGCCGAGGCGCCAATGCCGCCAGTCTCGCGGCCGATGCGCTGCACCAGACGCACGAAATCTTCCTTTGTGGTGCCCATCTCGGTGAGAGCGCGGGCGAAGAGGGGCACGAAGGGCAGCAACTCGGGCGGCAGGGCCCGCAGGTCGAACGCCAGGTCCAGGTAGACCACGCCGTTGGTGAAGAGGTCGTGGAAGAGCAACGGCGCGCCGCCCACGCGCAGTTCGTCGGTGGGAACGGTCTTGCCGTGGCGGTCGAGGTCGGCGATGGTGAGGGTGGGGATGCGGGCGAGATCCTCGGGGCGGTCGGGTTCCTCCTGACGCCGGCGCAGTTCGGCCGTCTCAACCACCAGGCGTTCGAGATCGGCCGCGCTCATGGCGGCGCGGGCGGCCTCGAGGCGGGCGCGCTCCGCGGCGGCGTCGCGTTCGGCCTGGGCGGGGTCGGGGCGCAGCACCACGCGCACGCGGTGGGGATTATCGAGCAACGTTTCGCGGATGAGGCGTTCGAAGAGCGGCTCACCGCGGGCCACGGCGGCCTTGATCGCCTCCAGGGGCGCCTCGAAGCGCAGCGCGGCAAGGGGATCGCCGTCGTAGAGCCAGGTGTGCAGGGCGCGGAGCATCAGGCTCAGGCCGCGGGGGAAGGACCCGGTATTGTTCTCGCGGAGGGCGAACTCGACCGTGTTGAGGGCCGCGGCCACCTGGTCGGGGTCGATGCCCTCATTGGCCAGGCGCTCGAGGGTCTGGAGCGCCAGGTCCTCGACCTTTGCCGCATCGGCGGGGTCGATCCCCTTCAGCCCCACCGAGAAGGTGTGCTGGCGCAGCCCATCGTAGTAGCCGCTGCCGGTGAGACTCTCACCCAGGCGCGAGTCCATCAGCGCCTTGTGGAGCGGAGCGGCGGGGGTGCCGACCAGGATGTAGCTCAGCACATCGAGGGCCAGCACGCGGGACATATCGGTTTCCTCGCCGAGCATCCAGCTTACGGTGACCATGCCCTTTTTGCCGCTCTCCTCGCTCGGGGCGGCATAGGTCTGCTCGACAACGCGAGGGGCCTCGAAACGCGGCTGCAGGGCGATCTGCGAGGGACTCTCCAGCGGCTCGAACTGGCTCAGGTAGGCGTCGAGCACCTGCAGGCGGCGTTCGGGGTCGTCGTCGCCGTAGAAGAAGATGCGCGCATTCGAGGGGTGGTAGAGGGTTTCGTGGAAGCGTTTGAACTGCTCGTAGGTAAGGTCGGGAATGTGCCGTGGATCGCCGCCCGACGAGACGCCGTAGGTGGTGTCGGGGAAGAGCGCCTGCTGGCTGTAGCGGGAGAGCAGACTATCGGGCGACGAATAGGCGCCCTTCATCTCATTGTACACCACCCCCTGAAAGACCAGGGGGGCGTCGAGCCGGGGCAGTTCGTAGCGCCAGCCCTCCTGCTTCAGCACCTCGGGCGTCAGACGCGGAAAGAAGACCGCGTCGAGGTACACATCAACCAGGTTATAGAAATCGGTCAGATTGGTGGAGGCGACCGGGTAGACGGTCTTGTCCGGGTAGGTCATGGCATTGAGGAAGGTCTTGACCGAACTCTTGACTAGTTCAAAGAAAGGTTTTTTGACCGGGTACTTGCGCGAGCCGCAGAGCACGCAGTGTTCAAGGATATGAGCGATGCCGGTGCTATCGGCAGGCGGGGTGCGAAAGGTAATGCCAAAGCTCTTATTTTCATCATCATTTTCAAGCGAGAGGAGTTGGGCGCCGGTTTTGGCATGGCGGTACAACCGCGCGCGGGTGTTCAATTCGGCGATGTACTCATCGCGCAGCAACTCAAAGCCGTGGGTCATGGGCGTACTCGCTTTCGGTGGGCAGGAACGGAGTCCATATGGAGCGCGCGCCGGTTGGCGCGGTTGCGTCCGCGCGCGTGGCGGATGCGATCCAGCCCTTGTATTGTACCAGGTATCTCCGTGGCTGCGCCGCCTGCCGGGAGGAAGGCAGGCTGTTCGCGGGCAGGCACAGCCCGCCCGGCCCCTCACTGTGGGTCGGGGCGGGTGTGACGAAAGATCGTGTTACGTCGCACCCGGCAGAGGCGTGGGGCAAGGCGGTTGCCCTGCGGTGGGGATGTTCCCGGGCGGGCGCGGCCCTCCGGGACGCTCACGCATCGGCGCCCAGGGCCGCGGCAATCTCCGCGAGGATGGCGCGTTCGCGCTCGTTGACCCGTTCGCCGCCCATGCCCATGAAACCGCCCTCGATGGCGGCGTGGGCCACCTTGCTGCTAAGGTCAATCAGCCATGCGCGCACCTCGGCGCTCACGTCGGGCGGGGTCTTGCGCGCCAGCAGTTCGCCGGCCTCGCGGCAGGCGGCGATGGCACGGGCAGGATCGCGCCCCAGGGCGAAGATGTCAATCTGTGCGACTGCGGGATCGTCGGCGTGTTTGCCCATGTAGGCGCTGAAGCGGTCGCGGAGGGTGACCAGCATGTCGGCGATGAGTGGATTGGAGCGGCGGGTTTCAGCGGCGTCTTCGAAGGCGCGCACGGCGGCGGCCACCTCCTGAGAAATGCCGATCGGCCCGCTGGGGCTGGAGCCGATCACCGCGGCGATCACCGCGATGGGCGCGCCGATAAGGGTCGCCCATTCCTCGTTGGTATACTCCTGTCGCTCGGACATAGGCCTTTCTCCTTCGGGTATGTTCCTGTCTGGCGGGGCGCGGGGAGATTGCGCCTCCCCGCGCCCCGGCCCGCGGGAGGGTCTGGGAGGGCAAAGCCCTCCCAGGAACAACCTTTGTATCCCATTGCGGATGCGGGCCGGAGGCTCGCGCACCCATGCCCCCGCCCGCGGGAGGGTTTGGGAGGGCTACGCCCTCAAGCAGGGGCATGGGGAAACCGGGTTTCCCCACACCCCCGCCCGCGGGAGGGGTTGGGAGGGCTACGCCCTCACGCAGGGGGATGGGGAAACGGGGTTTCTCCATGCCCCCGCCCGCGGGCGGGCCTGGCCCTCACGCAGGGGTGTGGGGAAACCTGGTTTCCCCACACCCCCACCAGGTGGGAGGGTCTGGAAGGGCTGCGCCCTCTCATGACAACGTTTTTTCATCCCGTCGGTGCGTGGCGTAGCCGCATGGATGGCGGTTATGCGCATTCCTCGACCACGAGGAGGTCGGGATGCTCCTGGAGCCACAGGGACAGCCGGCGGCCCTGGTGGAGCACCTCCAGATGGTAATCAGGTTCGGCGTCGGAGGTGCCGAGGACGCGGCGCAGGTTGCCTTGCAGCCAGATCACTTCAACGAGCACGGGCAGGGCCTTACACTCGGCGTCGGTCAGGGGCGCGATGGTATGGTACCCTTCCAGGAGCAGCGCGGCGCGCCGCGGGTCGAGGGGACCGGCGTAGACGCCCCAGGGGAACCAGTCGGGCGGGGTGGCGCCGACGGTAAAATCCACCAGCGCGTCGGCCAGGTCCACGATCCGCGCATCTACCGTAACCTGGTCAAAGTCGATCAAGGCAGCCACGCTGTCGCCGCGAAAGATGACATTATCACGGTGCATATCGCCATGGATGAGCACGTGTGGCAGCGCGGCATAGGCCTCGGTGGGAAGCACGCTCCGCAGATGCGCGGCGCGGCGGTCGTACCAGTTCAGGGGTTCGGCCAGTTCGCCCATGATATCACGCTGCATCAGGCGCTCGATCAG
>DAOTYR010000216.1:0-17354 GCA_034434655.1 Chloroflexaceae bacterium | reverse complement strand
GGCGCCTCGGCGCTCACCAGGGTCACCGTGGCATGGGGCGCCGCCGTGCGCGCGGCCTCTACCCCGGCCGGCCCACCGCCAATGATGACCAGTTGTAGCGTTGGAGTTTTCACGGCTCGTCATTTCCTGGGAGGGCTGCGCCCCCAATCCCTCACACCGGGTGAGGGGATAGGGAAACCCGGTTTCCCCATCCCCCTGCGTGCGGGCTGCGCCCTCCTAACCCTTCCCACCGGGGGAGGGGATGGGGAACCCCGGTTTCCCCATCCCCCTGCGTGAGGGCTGCGCCCTCCCAAACCCTCCCAGGGGCCGGGGCCTGAGTGCGCGGGCCTCCGGCCCGCGTCCGCTGAGGTATGGGGAAACCCGGTTTCCCCAGCCCCCTCCTCCGAGGGGCTATGTTCACATCAGGCGGCGGCGCGCTCACTCCTTTGTGGGCGCCGGTGGCGGACGAGCAGGGCGCCAGGCAGACTGATGATACCCAGCACGGCGCCGACCGGCACCTCGCCGATCAGGCCGAGCGAAGGCAGCAGCGCTGTGAGCCCGCGCGCCCCCAGGTCGGCTCCGAGCAGCAGCGCCGCGCCCAGCAGCGCGGCGAGGGCCAGTTGCGCACGATACTCCTCGCTGAGACGTAGAGCCAGGCGCCCGGCGAGCAGCCCGACCAGGCCGACGGCGCCGGCGGCGACCACGGCTGCCGCCGCCGCCAGGGTAGTGGCGATCCAGCTCAAGGCGGCGCGCGCAGGCCAGCGGCTTGTCGCCGCCACCACAAGGGCGGCGAGCAAGGCGAGGGGCCAGACAGATCCCCAGCTTGCCCAGTCCCGCTGCTCGAGACTGCCCAGGCTCCAGCGTACCCAGGTGGCGATGCGCACTTCCCCGATCAGCAGGATCAGGGCGAGCGCCGGCGCCAGGCAGGCTAGCAGGAGGCCGATGGCCGTGATGCGCACCGGTCGCTGTGGCCACAGGCGACATCCCCCTACCAGCAGCGCAACTCCGACTCCACACCCGGCAAGGGTAGCCAGGGCAAGACCCCAACTCGCACTCGCCGGGTTCCTGTCCAGAAGGATCACCGCGCCCAGGGCGCCCAGGGCGAGCACCCCGCTCCATCCCGGGTCGCGGGCAGGGCGCCCGGTCAGCCGACCGAGCAGTACGGCGGCCACACCGACAAACGCTCCGGCCACGCCGGCCAGCAGCACGCGGGGCAGGCGCAAGTTGCGCACGATCGCCGTAGCTGGCGGGTCGGCTGCCGGGGCGACGAGCGCGCTCAGCACCTGGGCAGGGCTGAGGGCGACTGCCCCCAGCATCAGGCTGAGCACCGCCAGCACCAGCAGCGCCCCACCCAGCAGCGCCACCAGGAGCGGGCCGGCCGGCCGCCCTGAGCGTAGGGTTGTCGCTGTCTCGGCCATTGCTCACCTCCCGTCATCGGTCTCGCCCTGGCGCCGGTGCCGCTGCCGCGCCGCGCGGCGTGCCTGGTGCAGGTGGTACAGCAGCCGGGCACAGAGCGCGAAGAGCAGTAGAGCCAGGCTAAGCTGGAGCCAGACGACCCAGGTATCCATGCTCAGTTCCACGCTTCGGTGCCCCTGGACGCCACCGTCAACGCCTGGTACTCGTCCGTCCAGCGGCATGCCGGGCGCCGGCGCTGCGGCCCAAGCAGATTGAGCTGCTGGACCGCGTACCAGAGCAGGTCACGCAGGCGGCAGAGATCGGCATCGTCGAGCAGCAGACCGGCGCAGGCGCACCAGAGCTGGAGGTGACCGCTGGTCATCCGCCGCAGCATAAAGCCATCGCTCTCGGCGAAGCAGTGCCCAGGCTGCCAGGACTGCAGTAGCGCGAGCAGGGTCAGCAGATCATCGGGAACCAGAAAGATGTTGACCCGCACCCAGAAGAGATGAATCGTTCCGTGCTCGCACTGCGCAATCCGATGCCCGGCCCCATCACAGGCCAGAATGGTGATCTGCTGGCACATCAGTGTTCTCCTTCGCGATGCGGCGCGACCGGTATTCCCTGTGGCTCCGACGCCGGTGCGGGCTGGCCGGTGTCGAGAATGATCTCGTGCAACTCCAGCCTGTTCGGCGCGGTGAAGGCTGCCTTCGGCAGCGTGCCCGAGCGGGCATGGCCCTCGCGGAAAGCATCCGAATGCACCCAGGCCTCGAAGTGCGCCTGGCTCTCCCAGACTGTCAGCACGATGTAGGGGTCGTCGGGGTTGAGCGGGCGCAGCAGTTGGTTGCGCACAAAGCCGGGCATCCGGTCGACGAGCCGCGCGCGCGTCCGGAACGTCTGCTCAAACTGCTCTGCGAAGTCCGGGTGGACAAAGATCCGGTTGGCCGTGGTGATCATTGTGACTCCTCCAGTGACAAGACGCTGACCGGGCGGCAGGTTTATCCGGCTCGGCACTACCTTGCTCATGGCTCCTCCCACCAGCACTGTCCACCAGGCCCCACGAGCCAGGTCGTCCCCACGCCGCACTCCAGGGCAGCCATCCAGGCAAGGAGCCGGAGCGGCTGGTCGGCGGACAAGGAAGTAGCCCACGCCTGCGCAGACGGAGCAGGAGGCTCGGCGGATGGGGGCAAGAGCGCAGGGTCAGGCTGCGCCGCGGCGTCTGCGTCCGGCGGCGCAGCTCCTGGCGGCATCTGCTGCAGGTCACGCTGAAGCTGACGGAGCCGGGCGCCGATGCGCCCCAGGTACAGCGCGATCGTTCCCCAGACCGCCAGGGCGGTTGCCAGGGCGATGTAGACAGCAGTTGCGCCCTCGGTCATACCCAGGCTACCCTTCTGCGCTCGACCGCGGTCTCAAGCCCGAGCACCTGCGCCCGGACCAGGAACATCCAGATGAAGAGGGCGGTAAACCCGAGGTTAGCGGCCAGGAAGACCCAGAGCGTGCGCTGGTTCGCCAGCAGCCCTGTCCCTGGCGCTTCGAGGTTCAGCCGGGCCTCGCCGCGCGCCAGGTCAACGGCTTCGAGCGCCAGCGTGAAGCGCTGGCCAGGGATGCTCGGCCGGTCGGCGTAGCTCCCCGCCGCCAGGTCGAAGCTCGGCGCCAGGAGATCCTCGCGCGCCAGGCCTGGCGCCGAAACCTGCACCCGGGCCGTCACCAGGTTGCCCTGCTGCTCCAGCGCGAGCAACTGCAGCTTCTGGTCGCCCAGCACCCCGACAGCCCCGACCGCGAGGGTGATCCCGTCGCAGTCGCTGCCCCGGATAAAGGCGCAGTTCGGATGCAGGGTGCTCTCGGCCATGCGCGGGGCGACAAACATCAGAAACGGCATAGTGACGAAGGCGAAGAGGCCGTAGACGGCAGCCAGGGTGCGCCGACGCTCAGGGTCTTCGACCGCGCTGCGCAGGACGAAAAGCGCAGCGTAGATCAAGAGGAGGATGAAGATGGTCACCTGGCGTGGGTCCCAGTTCCAGAAGATGCCCCAGGCCACCTGCGAGAAGATCATCCCGGTAATGGTGGCCAGGAAGGTGAAGAGCAGCCCACCCTCGGCGGCGGCCGTGGCCCGATCATCATCGGCGGGCCGCCGCCGCCACAGGTACCGCCCGCTGAAGATGGCCGAGACCGTGAAGGCGAGCACCGCCACCCAGGCGGTCGGTACGTGGAGAATGACGATCCGCCCGGCGTCGCCGAGCCCCTGGTAGGCGGGGATCACGACAAAGGTGGCGACGGTGACGCCGGCCATCCAGAGACCGATCAGCAGCTTGCTGAGCGTGGCAAGGCGCTGTGGCATAGCACAAAACCTTTCCTGTTTCAGTTCAGACTACCCGCCGAGGATGGGGGCGGCAGCGGCCCGGTTCCGAGCTTCGTCGCGGCCGCGCGGCAAAGACAGGTGAAGGCCAGCAGTTCGTGAGACAGAAAGCGCAGCACCATCCCGTCGAAGGCGAGCAGCAGGGTGCCCCGCTGCGGATCGAACCAGATGCTGCGCTCAACGCCCGCGTGCGCGATGCAGCCGGCTACCGTCGGCCCCTCGAGGGCTGCCTCAACCAGGCTGTGCAGCACCTGAAAGGCCTTGCACCCGAAGGCGACGGCGAACGGTCCGAAATCGAGCTGTATCCGCCCGTCACCCAACTGGAGGATGTACCAGTTGCGCTCGTTGCGGGCCAGGACCGTGTACGGGGCATGATGAAATGTCATCAGCGTTCCTTCCGCTCAGCCCCAGCCATACTGGCGGCGCGCCCGCAGGATCAGCGCCAGAAAGAAGGGACCACCGGCAAAAGCGGTAATCAGCCCCACCGGGATCTCGGCAGGCGCAGCGATGGTGCGCGCCAGCAGGTCGGCCAGGATCAGCAGGGTGGCCCCACCCAGGGCGCAGGCCGGCAGCAGCATCCGGTGATCCGGTCCGGCGACCAGGCGCACCATGTGCGGCACGATCAGCCCGATGAAACCGATCGGCCCCGTCAGGGCCACGGCGGCGCCGGTGGCCAGGGCCGATAGCACAATAGCTGCGGCCTTCACCCGCTCTGTCATTACCCCCAGGTGACGCGCCTCGACCTCGCCCAGGGCGAAGAGGTTGAGCTGCCTGGCCAGGCCCGGCGCGAGCAGCAAGGCCAGCCCGATCCCCGGCGCCGCGATGAGCAGCGTCTCCCAGAGCGCCCCCCCCAGCCCGCCCATGGTCCAGAAGACGATCGAACGCAGTCGGGCGTCGTCGGCCAGGTAGGTGAGCAGGCCGGTCGCGGCGCCGGCCAGGGCGTTGAGCGCCAGCCCTACCAGCAGCAGGGTCGCCACATCGGTGCGGCCATGCCGCCTCGCCAGCCTGTAGACGAACAGCGTCGTCGCTCCCCCCGTGAGGAAGGCCGCCAGCGGCAGAGTGAACGGTCCTAGAGGGGCAAGCCCGATCACGATCACGGCGACCGCGCCCAGGGCCGCGCCGCTGCTTACCCCGATCAAGCCCGGATCGGCCAGGGGGTTGCGGAAGATTCCCTGAAGCAGCGCGCCGCTGACAGCGAAGGCCGCGCCGGCCAGAGCGCCGAGCAGCACCCGCGGCAGGCGTATGGTCCAGAGCACCGCCGCCTGCTGCGGGCTGACCGGGGTCTCGAGCGCCAGGCCGACTTTGCCCAGCACGATGGCCAGTATGACATCGGGCGGCACCATCACCGGGCCGAGGCCGACGCCGAGCAGCAGCGCGGCTACGAGGGCCAGCGCCAGGACCGGGAGCAGCGCGAGGCGCCGGCGACGCCGCGCCAGCACGGCGTCAGGCTGCATAGTGGTTGAAACACTCATGGCCGGCCCTCCGCGGAGGCGTCGGTCTGGAAGGCCGCAACCAGTTCGACCAGAGCCTGGCCGGTGCGCGGCCCCATGCCGAGCAGATAGAGGTCGTCGAAGGCGACAATGCGCCGCTGCTGCCCGGCTGGCGTGTCAGCCAGACCGGGGATGCGCAGGAGCCCGGCAACCCCGCCCACCGACTCCAGGCCCCTGGCAAGGACCAGCATGACCTCAGGCTGGGCAGCGACGACCGTCTCCGGACTCAGGGGCTTGAAACCGACGATGCCGACCCTGGCGGCGGCGTTGACCCCGCCGGCGGCGACGATCATCGCGTCTGCCGGGGTCTCGCTCCCTGCAACCTGCTGCACATCGGTGCCGCGCAGGTAGAGGAAGAGCGCCCGGGGCGGATCGGCGATCTGGCGCGCCGCGGCCTGCGCCGCGGCGATCTCGGCCTCGACCTGAGCAGCCAGTTCCTGGCCGCGCTCCGGGATGCCCAGGGCCGTAGCGACAAAACGGATCTTTGCCGCGGGAGCGGCCAGGGTCGGCGGGTCGGCAGCCAGCACCACCGGCACACCGGCTGCGCGGAGCTGGGCCAGGGCCTCGGGCGGGCCGGCGGCCTCGTCGCCGATTACCAGGGTGGGGTTCAGCGCCAGAATGCCCTCGGCGCTCAGCCGGCGCTGGTAGCCGATGTTGGGCAGCGATCTGGTGCGTTCAGGCGGGTAGGTGGCGCTGGAGTCGACGCCAACCACTGCGTCACCCAACCCCAGAGCGAAGATAATCTCGGTGATATCGCCGTTCAGGCTGACGATGCGCTCGACCGAAGTCACCGTGACATTCCCCCCCGTAAAGTCGGTCACCGTCACCGGCAACTGCGGCGTCGGGACATCGGTTGAGGGGACCGGCGCGACGTGGCTGGCACTCACCGTCGTCGCGCCGGCTAGAGGGGCACGGGCGGGGAGGGTGGGGGCGGCGGGCGGCGCTGCCGCCTCAGGGGACCGCGCTGTCCCACAGGCGGCTAACAGCGCCGCACACACCAGGCAGAGCAGGGCGAAGTGGTAGTCAGGCATCCGTGAGCGCATAGCAACGCTCCTCGTGGTTTGCATACATCTGGTCAGGACAGGTAAGCACGAGCGGCCCGCCACTGTGTGGGTGGGGCAGCACGATGACTCTGACCCCATAGACCGCGCTAAGCAAGTCGGCCCGCAGAGTCGCCCAGGGCTCACCGCAGGCGCGCAGGCGTCCCTCGTGGAGCAAGGCGATGCGGTCGGCATACATAGCAGCGAGGTTCAGGTCGTGCAGCACGACGAGGGCCGCGCCGCCGTTGGCGGTCACGGCGCGGGCAAGCTGCAGGACGCGGTGCTGATGGCGCAGGTCGAGAGCGGCGGTGGGCTCGTCGAGCAGCAAGAGCGGCGCCTGCTGCGTGAGCGCGCGCGCCATATTGACGCGGGCCTGCTCCCCGCCTGAGAGCGTCGGCACAGCGCGCTCGGCATAGGTCAACATCTCGGTGCGCGCCAGGGCCTCGCGAGTGATAGCGTGATCGGCCGGGCCTTCGGCGCGGCCGCGCAGGTGCGGGCTGCGGCCCATCAGGGCGACCTCATAGGCGCTGAAGGGAAGGCTTACCCCGCTGCGCTGGCGAAGCACCGCCCGGCGCAGGGCCTGCGCATGCGGGGAGAGCGTTGCAAGCACAGCGCCGTCGAGCAGGATCGCGCCGCTGGTGGGGATGAGATCGCCGGCTACGAGAGCGATCAAGGTGCTCTTTCCGGCGCCGTTGGGTCCGACGAGAGCGAGGAGTTCGCCTGGATTGACGGTGAGCGACACCGCGTCGAGCAGGGTCCGTCCCTGCACGACATACGTGAGCGCGCGGGTTTCGAGCAGCGGAGCAACCACGAAGCCTCCTGAAGCTATTGAGGACCGGACCTCCCAACCCCTCTCGTAAGCCATGGTTCAAAACCTGCGGTTTGTGCTTGATCGTCTGGCGGGGAGGTGTGGAAGGGCCAGACCTCGCCACATCACCCCCGTGGTCCCGTATCGAGGCGAACGGTCAAGTGCGTTTGAACCATGCCTGAGCAATGCGCGGTAGTTAGCATATACTAATTACATAAAATTGTCAATACGGTAAAAAAGAAAAGTGTTGACATACTTTTTTGTTTAGTATATACTAATCTCTAACCAGGTAGGTGTTCATATTGCTCCCCGGAGCGCGGGCAGCTTGCCTGCGGAGACGCGACGAGGGCGGGACACCCGCGCTTCCGGGCGCGTGGGTTCCCCCAGGTGTGAACAGGTGCCTGACCATATCTTTCTCGATCCCCACAGAGAAGCTGCGCGTCGGCTATCACCTTGCTAGCGCACCCGCGACTGCGGCAGGTGCGTCTGCGAAAGGAGGCTATGGATGGTTTCGCCCACTGAACACACCGACGCCATTCCCGGCGCTACCCTGGACATGGCCAGGATGCCCGGTCACTGGTTACTGGCCCGTATGGGCAAGCGCGTCTTGCGCCCCGGCGGCCTGGAGTTGACCCGCCGGATGCTGGATGGCCTGGCGATTACGGCCGGCGATGCCGTTGTCGAGTTCGCTCCGGGCCTGGGCGTGACCGCGCGCCTGGTTCTGGAGCGTCAGCCTCTGGCGTATACTGGGATCGAGCGCGATGAGGCTGCCGCAGCCAACGTACGGCGTTTGCTCACCAATCCGGCGTATCGCTGTCTGATCGGCACGGCTGAGGAGACCGGCCTGGAGAGCGCTTCGGCATCGGTGGTGTTCGGTGAAGCGATGCTGACAATGCACACGCCGGGGCAGAAGGCGCGAATTGTGCGCGAGGCGTACCGCATCTTGAAACCCGGTGGACGCTACGGAATCCACGAACTTAGCTTGATACCCGATACCGTGAGCGAGACGGTCAAAGAGATGGTGATGCGCGACCTTTCTGCGGCGATACACGTTGGCGCCCGTCCGCTTACCTCGTCGGAATGGCGCGCCGTGTTGGAAGCCGAAGGGTTTCAGGTACAGGCTGAATTCGCCGCGCCGATGCATCTGCTGGAGCCAAAGAGGATGGTGCAAGACGAAGGGCTGGGTCGAGCGCTACGCATTCTGTTCAATATCGCGCGGACGCCGGCGGCCCGGCAGCGCATCCTGGCGATGCGTAAGGTCTTTCGTACCCACGCAGCGCATCTGGCGGCCATCGCGCTCGTGGCGGTGAAGCCTGCGACACAGGAGACCGTATGAACGCGACGACATTCCTGAACTTGCGCGACGAAGTAGCTATTCCTGAGGACGGAACCATCAGCCGGACGCTGTATCAGGACGATGGGCTGAAAGTGGTATTGTTCGGCTTTGCAGCGGGGCAGGAGCTTTCGGAGCATACGGCGGCCGTGCCGGCGCTGCTGCACTTCCTGGAGGGCGCGGCGCGGGTGACGCTGGGGGCGGAAACGCTGGAAGCGCATCCCAACACCTGGGTGCATATGCCGGCCCATCTGCCACACAGCATCCGCGCTGACACCCCGGTGAAAATGCTGTTAGTACTGCTGAAAGCCTCCCCGGCCAATGATCGCGCGTAGGGAGCCTGCTATGCGTGTGACAGGCGGGGGATCGTGGGCTGACCTGCTGGGCTTCGCAGCCCTCCTTGCTGCCTGGCAGCTCGGTGCGCTGGCCAGCCATCCCCTGGCACTCCCAGCGCCCGGGGCAGTCCTTGCCGCTCTGGGACGACTCTGGGCGACGGGCGCCGTAGCAAGCGCCGTCGCCCATACGACGGCTCATGCCCTCGGCGGCTTTGCCATCGCTCTGCTCATCGGCATCGCCATCGGACTGTTCGCCGGGTTGCAGCCGTTCGTGCACGGGATGGTGCGGCCTCTGATAGGTCTTTTGCAAGGCGTGCCGCCCATTGCCTGGATCGTGTTGGCTTTGCTCTGGTTCGGCACTGGCGGTGCCACTGCCGCTTTCACCGTCATGGCCGCAACCCTCCCGCTGATCGTCGTCACTACCATCGCTGGCGCTCAAACCGTCGATTCAACCATGATCCAGATGGCAAGAAGCTTCCGGGCATCCACGCGCGTCTTGCTCAGCGACATCTACTTCCCTCACCTGATTGCAGTGCTCTTTCCCGCCGTCCTTACCGGGATGGGGCTCTCATGGAAGGTCGCCTTGATGGCCGAGCTGCTGGCAGGCGCCCACGGCATTGGCGAACACCTCGGCGTAGCGCGGGTCAATCTCGATACCCCTGCGGTCTTTGCCTGGATCGTCATCGCTGTCGGCCTGATGTTCCTGATCGAATATCTCGTACTCCTCCCACTCCAACGCCGACTCGAGCCCTGGCGCGATCAGATGCGATCGCATCCCGTATCGCGCGGACAGCCCGACGTACGCGTCGGGTGCGCGCGTTGAGGCAATGCTTACCCTTAGCGACATTACCCATAGCTACGGGCAGACTCAGGTGTTGGGGCGAATCAGCCTGGAATTACCGCCTGGACGGGTGATCAGCGTCGTAGGTCCGTCGGGCTGCGGCAAGACCACCCTGCTCCACATCGCCGCCGGCCTGATCGCGCCGAACGGGGGCCAGGTGAGCAACCGGTTCCGCCGGCTCGCGGTGATGTTTCAGGAGCCGCGGCTACTACCCTGGCGCACCACCCTCGACAACCTGGCGTTCGGGCTGAAGGCTCAGGGGGTTGCCCAGGCGGAGCGTCACGCGGCCGCGCGGCGCATCGGGGCACACCTGGGCCTGGCCGAGGCCCTGGGGGCCTACCCGCACCAGCTGAGCGGCGGCATGCGCCAGCGGGCGGCCCTCGGGCGCGCCCTGGCGGTGGAGCCAGAGCTACTGCTGCTCGATGAGCCTTTCAGCGCCCTTGACATTGGCCTGCGTCGCGATCTTCAGACGCTCCTGCTGGACCTGATCGCCGAGCGCCGCCTGGCAGCACTGTTCGTCACCCACGATCTGGCCGAAGCGGTACGGATCGGCGATGAACTGCTTGTCCTCTCGCCCGCGCCAGCATACGTAGTGCAACACTGGCGGCAGGCGCGCCCCGCCAGCGATCGCGACGCCGTATACATCCACGAAACCATTGCGCAGCTCCTGCGCATGCCGCCGGTTGCCGCCGCCTTCGACCGCCGCACGCAGCCGTGACGGTCAACATCTGGAAGGAACTCGTGATGCATGCGATAACACGCCGTACGTTCCTCCGCACCTTTGCCGCTAGCGGTGGGTTGGCCCTTGGCATCGGCCTGGCCGGCTGCGGCCAGGGACAGAGCGCCACCGGGCCGACGTCTGCCCCCCCCTCGCCCCCACCGCTTGCCCGGCTGATCGTCAAAGGTCCCTCGGGACTGCCCTCCATACCCCTTGCCCGGCTGGCACAGGACGAAACCCTGCGCGCCAGCGTCGGAGACATCGACTTCTCTACATGGGCCAACCCCGACCAGTTGCGCGCCGACGTGGTGGCCGGGGCGCTGCACCTCACCGCAACGCCCACCAATGTCGCCGCGACGCTCTACCGGCGCGGCATCCCCCTGCGCCTGCTCAATGTCACCGTCTGGGGAATCCTCCATCTGCTGAGCACCAACCCGACGATCGAGGGCTGGGATGACCTCCGTGGGCAAACGATCGCGGTACCATTAAAGGGCGATATGCCCGACATCGTCTTCCGCACCCTGGCGAAGGCCAACGGCCTTGACACCGAGCGCGACCTGACGCTCCGGTACGTGAGCTCAATGGTAGAGGCGCAGCAACTGCTGCTGGCGGGCCAGGTGCAGATCGCTCAACTGGGGGAGCCCGCGGCCACGGGGGCGCAACTCCAGGGCAAGCAGAACAACGTTGAAGTACGGCGGGTGCTGAATATGCAGGAGGAGTGGGGGCGAGCGACGGGACGGCCGCCGCGCATCCCGATGGCCGGGACGCTGGCCGTCAACTCGCTGGTAGAGCAGCATCCCGAGGTGGTGATCGCCGCGCAGGACGGGCTCAAGCGGGCCGTGGAGTGGGTCAGGCAGAACCCGGAGGAGGCCGGCCAACTCGGCGAGCAGTACCTGGGCGGCCTCAAGGCCCCGGTGATCGCGCGGGCGCTGCCAAACGTGCCGCTGGAGTTTGTGACCGCCGCTGACGCCCGTCCGGAGCTGGAGTTCTTCTTCACCAGGCTGAAGGCGCTCTCGCCTGATCTGATCGGCGGCGACCTGCCCGATGCCGAGTTCTACTATCCGTAGGACTCAGCGGCTCGCTGGAGCATGGGGAGGTGCGACCACTCGCGCGGCTAACTTGAAAATAAGCCCTCGGCGAGAGGTGTGGGGAAACCGGGTTTCCCCACGCCCCCGCCCCCGGGGAGGTGAGGGCGCAGCCCTTGAGCAGGGGGATGGGGAAACCTCTCAAGTGTAGGGTTTTTGAATCGGTGGGCTCGCTCTCGGCATCTGGAAGCCGAAACCGGCATCCTCGACGCCAACCGCTTTTTTGCGCATTGGAATGCGCTCCACCAAAAAACCCTACACCTGAGAGCCACCCGGTGGGAGGGTTTGGGAGGGCTGCGCCCTCCCAAGAAGTATTTTCATCCCGTCGGTGTGCGGCGGAGCCGCATGGACGGCTGGCGTGCGCCTGAGATCTGAACTGATGTATCTCTCGCTGCTCGTGGCCCACAACCTGATGCGCTGGGTGACGCTGGCTATGGCCCTGTGGGCGCTCGGACGGGCCTACTACGGCTGGATGCGCCGGCGACCATGGACCGGGGCCGACCAGCGAGCTGGTCGCTGGTTCGCAATGGCCCTCTCGCTGCAACTCCTGATCGGCGGGCTATTCTATTGCCTGCCAGGATCGCTCGCCCAGGTGGTCTTTGTCGATCCGGGCGCGGTGCTGCGGACGCCACCATTGCGCTTCTTCGTGCTCGAGCACAGCCTCCAGATGCTGGTGGCTCTGGGTCTGGCGCACGCCGGTACGGCTCTGGCGCGCAGAGGCGCCACTCATCGCACGAAGCACCGGCGGGCAGCTCTGTTCTTCACTGCAGCGCTGGCGATAACCCTTATTGCTATCCCCTGGCCGTTTCTTGACTATGGCCGGCCGCTGATACGCCTGGGAGGAGGGTGATGACCATGTCGAATCCCACCACACCACGTCTAGAGCCAGGGGGGCGTTTACGGCCCATCGCCCTGCCGACGGAACACGGCGGGTGGGGCTTGCTGGGCGCACCAATCATCCTCGGGCTGTGGACGGCGCCGTCGGTTGCCGGAGTCTGGTTGAGCCTGGCCGCCCTGGGCGCTTTTCTTGCCCGCCAGCCGCTGAAGCTGGCGCTCGGCGACTGGCGGCGTGGCAAGCGCTTCCCACGCACCGTCTTGGCCGAGCGCTTTGCGCTCGGCTACGGGATTGTTGCGCTGGTTGCGTTTAGCGCAGCCTGGTTCACGAGCGCTTACCCCTTCTGGCTGCCGCTGCTACTCGCCGCGCCGTTGGCGGCCGTGCAATTGCGCTTCGATATTCTTAAACTGAGCCGTGCGCTGGCGGCGGAGCTGTGCGGCGCTGCGGCAATCAGTGCCACTGCTGCGGCGCTTGCACTGGCCGGCGGGTCGCCGCCCATTCCTGCGTTGCTGCTCTGGCTGCTGCTGGCGCTCCAGTCAACCACCGCTATTGTCTACGTAGGCATACGCCTGCGCCTGGCGCGAGGCGCGCCAGCACGACGCGCTCCGGCGCTGCTGCTACATCTCGGCGCGCTGGTCCTCGTCGGCGGGCTGCTATGGTCTGGTCTGATCGGCTGGCCGGTGCTGGCGAGCTTTGTGTTGTTGACGCTGCGTTGCTGCATCGGGCTTATGCCGCGCAGCCTGCGAACGCCAACGCCGCTGGTGGGCTTGCAGGAACTGGGATGGAGCCTGCTGATGGTGATCGGGATTCGGTTGGGGATGTGATATGGTTCAGCCCTCCGTTCCGCTCACAGCGGTAGACTCCCGCTAGCTGCGCCAGGGCTCGCCCCGACCGGTTCCATGCCAGCCGTCCATGCGGCTGCGCTGCACACCGACGGGATGAAAAAAGGTTCTTCTTGGGAGGGCTGCACCCTCCCAGACCCGCCCGCGGGCGGGGGCATGGGGAAACCTGGTTTCCCCATACCCCTGCTCCAGGGCTGCGCCTCGCAAACCCGCCCGCGGGCGGGGGCATGGGGAAACCTGGTTTCCCCACGCTCCTGGGGCCTATGTTCACGTCAGGCCGCGCGGCGCAACCACGACCGAGGAGATGACTACATACGTGCTCTTCACGTATCTGGACGGAGACTCCCATGGTTCCCACTGCACCGGCACTGCGATGTCCATCTCAGAGCAACCTGTACTTCAACCACCAGCGCCATTTCCTGACCGTCTCGGAAGATCTGCAGCGCACGTACTCGTTTGATGGCGAGGGACGCCTGCTGAGCAGCTTTTTGGCGGGCATCAACTACCGGCGCGGCCTCTGCGGCGATATTCTGATGCGCCACCCCGACGGAGCAGGGGCGAAGGTGCGGCGCCTGCTCGAGCCTGAGGAGCGCCGGCAACTCCTCACCGATGTTCGCGAGCACCTCGTCCGGATTCGCGCGCAGGCCCGGCGCAGCCAGAGCGCCGCAGTCTGCGCCTGGCTGGACCGGGCCCTGAGCTGGGACGTCAACCGGCTAGAGGCCGAGCGCGAGCAGTTTCAGGGCATCTACAAGCCGATCAGCATCCTGCCGCCCGATCAGTACCTGGCGCTGGTGTTGCAGGCGGCCGAGGGCTGTAGCTGGAACCGCTGTAGCTTCTGCACCTTCTACCGCGACCGCAAGTTCCGTATCAAGAATGCTGCCGAGTTTCGCCGCCACGTGCAGCAGGTTAAAACCTTTGTGGGGCGAGGAATGGGGCTGCGCAAGAGCATTTTCCTCGGCGACGCCAACGCTCTGATCATCCCCCAGGCCCGCCTGCGCGAGCTGCTTCAGATCGTCCACGAGGAGTTCACCATCGGCGAGGCAACGGGGTTAAAGGGTATTTACGCCTTCCTCGACATCTTCGGCGCCGAGCAGAAGAGCCTGAGCGACTACCGCGAGCTGCGCGACGCGCAGGTGCGGCGGGTCTACCTGGGGCTTGAGAGCGGCGATGAGACCGTCTTTCGCCTGCTCAACAAGCCGGGAGCGCCCGCGACCTGCATTGAGGCGGTACGGACGCTGAAAGCGGCGGGGATCAACGTGGGCATCATTCTGCTGGCAGGCGCGGGCGGCGCGCGCCTGGCTGAGCGGCACGTCGCCCGGTCCCTGGCGGCCCTGGGGGCGATGGGGCTGGGCGATGGCGATCTCGTTTACATCTCGCCGCTGATTGTGCCGCCTGATAGCCCCTACGCCGCGCAGCTACGCGAGGCGGGCAGTCCGGCCCTCGATGCTGCGGCGATCAATGCCCAGCTCGAGCGGCTCAAGGCCGGCGCGAAGGCTGTGCTCGGGAGCGGCGCGAAGGCGACCCTGTACCACATCGAGGAGTTTCTCTATTGAGCGCCGGGGACTCTGTGGCGCTAACGTGAACATGGAGGAACCAGGTTCCCCCATCCCCCCGCCCACGGGAGGGCCTGACGGCGGCATACTCCGGCGCCAGCCGGGTAATGGCCATCCCCCCGCCCGCGGGAGGACCTGACCCTCACGCAGGGGGCTGGGGAAACCGGGTTTCCCCAGCCCCCACCCGCGGGAGGGCCTCGCCCTCAAGCAGGGGTGGAGGGGAAACCCGGTTTCCCCTCCACCCCACCCGCGGGAAGATAAGGGCGCAGCCCTCGCGCAGGGGGCTGGGGAAACCCGGTTTCCCCATCCCCCTCACCCAATCGGACAATGGCCCGCCGGCATTCAGTTTCGCGCCAGCGCCGGCAGGAAGACCTTGCGCTCGCCACTACCTGGCCGCCAGTCGGCCTCCAGCCAGGCGCCGTCGTTGGTGACCGGCCCGGTGGCGCCGCTGGCCACCTCCAGCCACCAGATGTCGCTACGGCCATCGAAGCGGCTCAGGGTGTACACCAGATACGCCCCATCAGGCGACCAGTTCACCCTGCTCACGCTCCGCCCGTGGTCGGCAAACAGCACCATGCGTGGATTGGCCAGATCCTGGCGATCGTAGAGCATAATCGCCTTGGGGCGCTCATTGGCATTATCCGAGGGGACGCTGGTGTCCCGCACCACGGCGAAACGCCGACCATCAGGCGCCCAGACCGGCTGCGCATCCCTCGGGTCGGTGAGCAGGCGCGTCTCTTGCGCCGGCTGCGAACGGGTGTCGAGCAACCACACCCCGGCGGCCCGGCTCGCGCGGCTAAGGTCGAAGCTATCGAACAACACCTCGCCGTTGCGATTGACGCTCGGATCCGTGGCACTGGCTGCCAGGAGCGGCGCGACGAGCGCCGGCGGCTGCGGCGACAACAGCACATCGCCCAGCCCGCCCCTGGTGGTGCCGTCACAGAAGGCGTTAAAGCCCACCCTGGTGAACGCCACGCGGCTGCTATCAGGCATCCAGTGCAAGGTGGATACGCGGATGATCTGCGACGGGTCCTCGCGTTCGCCCGGCCTGGGGACGAACGGGCAGCGGGAGCCTTTGCGGCTCTGCGTCTGATAGATTGGCTGCGCTCCGCTTCCATCGGCGTTGAGCACCGTTACAGCGGCGGCGCTCAGATTGTTCTGCGGATCGGGATCGGGCGTGGGCCAGGGCCAGGTGTTATAATCCGCCACAGCCAGACGCCGTCCGTCCGGCGACCAGGCCGGGTAACGCACATTGTTCAGCAGACCGCGGTAGATCAGTTGTTGATTGCTCCCATCTGTGTCCATCCGGTAGAGCCAGCGGTTTCCACCGGCCTCGGCGCGGATCGCCGCCAGGGGACGGCTGCCGTCGCCGCGGAGCGCCGGGGGGAGCGGCGATGCGGTCGTGCGTCCATCGGCGGCAAACACCTGCACCTCATCAATCAGCAACACCGCCTCCGGGCCAACTGAAGCGTTCTCCTGTATCACAATCGAGAACCGCAACGTCCGCCCGCGCACCCGCTCGAGCGCGTCACCGGTCAGCACGGTGCGGTAGAGTTGCCAGCCCGGCGGCTGGTCGGTCGAGAAGCCCCCGAGCCTCACCCCACCCAGAGCCGGATCGAACTGATACAGGCTCTGGGCCAGAAACACATCCACGCTCGTGCCTGCTTCACCGCGGAACCAGAATGACACTGTGACGGCCTCGGCGCTGGCCGGAACGCTCAGTTGCTGAGTCAAGAGTTGCCTGGGCGTCGTATTGTCGGGCAGACGCGGGCAACCGCTGCTGTCCGCGCCGGCGCCCATCAATGCGGCGTAGCGCCCGGCATACACAGCGTTGGCCCCGGCCGTCCCGGCGTCTACGATACCCACATTTCCGCAGCCTTCCCAGCCCGCGCCCTGTTGCTCAAAACCACCGTCCTGCACCAGGTTCGCGGCCTGCGCCGGCGTCGCGGCAGCCTCGGCCGGCCCGGCCATCGCAGGGAAGACGCCCGCGAGGGGCACTTTCCCCTGAGCGGGTGGCGAGGCCGGCGCCGCCCCGGTCAGCGCAATTCCTCCAGACAGTAGCAGCCAGCAGCCCAGAATGATCGACAGTCGCACAAGATTGCCGGACATGCTCCTTCTCCCTCATTCACCTTCCCGCTGGAAGGGCTTCGTGGGAGGGCGCAGGAACTGTTCACACTCGGGGTAACCCACGCGCCTGGGAGCGAAGGCGTCCCGCCCTCGTCACGTCTACGAGGACAAGACACCCTCGCTCCCAGGAGAAATGCGAACACGCGCGGGGCGCAGCCCTTCCACGAAGCTCCCCCAGTGTTGTATTGTATAGACCGTTGGCCGGGAGGGAAAGCGGGAGATGTTCCCGATCCTGATAGAAGCAATCATGGATTGCCTGCCATCGCGGACAGGCAACCCTGGTTTCGCCTGACACCGGTTTCGAGTACAATGGGCCGGTCATGCTTTCAGCCGTCCAGGCGGCTGCGCCGCACACCAGCAAGGTGAAAAATAAGGTTTTTCCTGGGCGGGCCGCGCCCGCCCAGACCCTCCCACCGGGTGGGGGTATGGGGAAGCCCGGTTTCCCCATCTCCCTGCGCGAGGGCCGCGCCCGCCCAGACCCTCCCGCGGGCGGGGGGTGTGGGGAAACCCGGTTTCCCCATGGTCACGTGAGACGGTCATGCGCATGGCGCACACCGCCCAATGACCATGACCTGGGAGCGCGGGCGGCCCGCCCGCGCCACGGCGCCGCGGACACGGTG
>DAOTYR010000215.1:0-6346 GCA_034434655.1 Chloroflexaceae bacterium | reverse complement strand
ATCAATGAGAACCGCGTTGACCACGTGAAGACCTGGGATGAGTTCCGCTGGTTGCCCGGAGCGCTCGAAGGGCTGCGCTTGCTGACCGAACACGGCTTTCGTATCTTTATTGTCACCAACCAGGCCGCTGTCAACCGCGGCCTGATGACGGGTTCTACCCTGGCGGAGATCCATCGGCGCATGATCAGCATCGCGGCATCTCACGGCGCCATCATCACCGGGATGCGTTTCTGCCCGCATCGGCCGGAGGAAGCCTGCGGCTGCCGAAAACCCCGGCCGGGCATGTTGCTCGATCTGGCCAGGGAACATCAGGTGGATCTTTCCGCGGCATATATGATTGGCGATGCGCCATCCGACATTGCCGCCGGTCAGGCCGCAGGATGCCGGACGATACTCGTACTGAGCGGTCGCACACAACTCGACCATCCCGAGCTTCGGAGCCACCCACCAATGCACATCGCGGCGAACCTGCTCGATGCGGCCCGCTGGCTTTGCGCGCGACCATCGCTCGACTCGTTGCCGGATGAACGGCATGCATCCGGACCTTACGCGCCGTACCGCCTGGCGCCTATCCTTAGCGAATAACCTGACAGGAACTGGCCCATGCTTACCTGGCATGATGTTCTAACATATGTACGCCTCTTCTTGCGCTGGTGGTTCGTGCTTGCCCTGGCGGTGGCACTGGCTGTCGGCACCGCCTGGTACATGGTGCGCCAGCAGCCCGATATCTACCTTTCGCAGGCCACGCTGATGGTGGGCAATAACTTCGAGGTCTCCGCGCCCACTCAGGCACAGGTGGCGCTGAGTAATGTGCTGGCCGATTATTACGCCGCCCTGACCAGGCGCGAGGTCATCCTCGCTCCCGTGGTCGAGCGCCTGCAACTCACCTTTCCATGGCAGGTCATCCGCGACCGCATGCTGTCCACCCGAGTCGATCGTGGCGCCAACCTGCTCGAAATCAAGATTACCGATACGCATCCGGAGCGCGCTGCTGCCATCGCCAACGCGATTGCCGAGGAGTTGATCGCTTACACCCCGAACGCGCCTGAGAAGATTGCGGCCCAGCAGGCCGAGATCAGCCGCCGGCTCGAGGAAGCCCAGGCCAATATGCAGGCGGTGGACGCCAAGATCGCCGAGCTTGAGGAACGTCTCAAGAACCTCTCCTCGGCCATCGATATCTCGGATGTTCAGCAGCAACTCCAGGCGCTCCAACTGACACGCCAGCGCTACCTCGATGAGTACACCAACCTGATTAACCTCAGTAACCAGACCTCGGCCAACAGCCTCTCACTCTTCGAGACGGCACGCCCTGCCCCGGGACCGTTGCCTCAGAAGCGCAGCCTGACCCTGGCGACCGCTGGCCTCGGCGGATTGCTGATGGCGATCCTGGCCGCGCTGGTCCTTGACCGGCTCGATGAACGCTGGCGCACCAGCAGCGAACTGCAGAGCCGCACCGGCGTCAGAAGCCTCGGCGAGCTGTCCGAGCTCCCACCCCACCCGACCGAGAACTGGCGGGCCGAAAGCAAACGCCAGGAGACCCTGAACCGGCTGTACTCCAATATGGTTCACGCGGCGCGCAGCAAACTGCCGCGGACGCTCCTGATCAGCAGTCCGCAGAAGAGTACGGCCCGTAGCTCCGTTGCCATCGAGATCGCCAGGATGTACGTCCGCACGGGCCACCGCGTGTTGCTGGTCGATGCCGAGGGTGATACGATCCATATACCGCGCCTGTTTGATCAACGCGCCAACGGGCGCAATGGAAACGACGCCAACGGTAAACCGTTTGGCGTGCCTGGCAGTCTGTGGGCCTACATCCGCCCGACCAGTACGCCTAATCTGCTGGTGCTTTCGGGCCGTGAGGCCGGCTACTCGCGCTTCTCCGAACTGGTTCCGCTGGTTTTCTGGCCGGAAATGCTCGAACACCTGCGTAAGGCAACCGATGTGGTGATCTTCGACGGTCCGGTGGCGCTGGCGGGGCCTGACGCGGGGTTGCTGGCGCCCCTGGTGGATGGGGTCATGCTTGTGCTGAATGGCCGTTCCGATAGCCGCTCGACAGTGATCGAGGCGCGCAAACAATTGACTAGCGAGCCCGATACGCGCTTTCTCGGCGCCGTGATCGCCACGCCGGCCTCCCGCGCCCTCCAGGATCCCTCCACCGCGAGCGCGAAGGGTGGCGGCTTCCGGATCTCCGTTACCCGGAACGGCATTACGATCCTGGTCGGTGACCAGGCAACCACACCGGCTTCGCCCTCCGATCAGGCGTCCGCCCCGGCCCCGCGGCTGCTGACCGCAACCGAGATACCGCTTGAGGCCAATCACACCAATGGCGCCCCCAATCCCGAGCCTGCGTCGGAAACCATTACGCTGGAGGATCTGCTGGAGCTTGAGCGTGGCGCCTCGTCCGCGCCGCCGGATTTCCAGAGCACCTGGGAGCCGCGGCCTGAGGTGATCATCACCCCGCCGCCTCAGGAGGCGTCCCCGATCCGTATCGTCGGCAATGGCAACTCCCGCAGCGCCACGCCGCCCTCTCGCCAGCGTCGCGCGCGTATTGCCAACAGTCGCTACACGGCGCACGCAGCCGACCGAAACCGTCGGGCCACCAATACAGACGGCAAGCAGGGTACCCCATCGGACGTATGACTGGCCCGCCCAACCCGGCGCTTCATAACCCTCGCCGTATGCATAACGCAGCGCTCCGCAAACCCCTACGCGTGCCGCAGGTGCTCCTGCCGCTCATCCTGGCTGGCATGCTCCTGCTGGGAGTGCCGGGAACCGGACAGCCGGCGCTCGCCTCCGGCAAGTGGAGCGCGCCCTTTGACATCTCCGATGACCAGTTCGGCTGGTTTCCCGATGTTGCCGCGGACGCCCAGGGTGCCGTCCACGCGATCTGGGGCAGCGGCGCGCTAGCCGCCAACCCCGACCTGAACGACCCCAATGTTTCCTCGCGCGACCTGCTGCGCTACCGCGTGCTCCGCGACGGGCAGTGGTCACCGATGAACGATATCGCCTTCACCTGCGTGGGCGGTTTCACCGTGCGAAACAGCATTGCCGTCACTCCTGACGGTCGTCTGCACGTGCTCTTCCGTAGCTGTACCGACGTAAGCGCCGTAAGCGCCCCGGCGCAGGAGGCCTGGTCCGCCGGGGCCTGGAGCGAGCCACGACGCCTGGGCGGCAGTTACTACAATGCCATCGCCGCTGATAGTAAGGGCGTCTTGCATGCCTTCTACAATGAGGGGTTGGTCGGCACCGAGGAAGGCAACCGCTTGTTGAGCGAGGTCTTCTACCGCCGCTCGACCGATGGCGGCCAGACCTGGACGCTGCGCGCCAACCTTGCCCAACTGCCCGGCGGCGATGAGCGGATTCAGGTCAAGGTTGACGGACGTGACCGGGTGCATCTGGTCTGGGACCATGGCAGCGATTGGTACCTCGGCCTGGACCAGCCGGCCTTCGGCGTTTACCGTCGTTCAGACGATGGCGGCGCGACCTGGCGCGATCCGGTGCTCTTCAGCACCGCCGAGGGACCGGTCGTGCAAACGACCCTGGGACTCTCCGGGGACAATCCCATCGTGGTCTACCGCAGCGCCAATGGCACTGATGTGTACTACCAGCGTTCACCTGACGGCGGGGACACCTGGAGCCCGCCTCAGATCATTGCCGGGGTGCGCGCCCGCGATCCCGTAGAACGCGGGCTCGACAGTTACACGATGGCCACCGACAGCGCCGGCCGCGTGCACCTCCTGATGCCTGGCTTTCTCGAACAGAGCATCACTCCCATTCCGATGCTGCTCCATCTTACCTGGAACGGCGAAACCTGGTCGGAGCCAGAGATTGTGGCAGCCACAATGAACCGGCCAATGTGGCCCCGTCTGGCAGTGGCTCGAGGGAATCAACTCCACGCCGTCTGGTTCAGTTACACTGATGCGAGCGGTTGGGGGGAACGGCGCGTGCTCTACAGCAGCACCACGGTTGATGCACCCGCTCTGGCACCAACGCCGTTCAGCGCGCCTCCCCCGGCGCCAGCCGCGCCCAATGCGCCTCTTCCTGCTTCGCCACGCGGCCAATCCACCCTGCCCGCAAGCCAGGCGCCCGCACCTACCTCCGCGCTGCCCGATGCCATTCGCGCGACACCACCACCGACGGTTGTGAACGGCACTAATCCTCTGGTCATCCACGGACTGGCGCTTGTTCCGGTCCTTGGTCTGATCATCACGATCGTGACGCTGATGCTCTGGCGCCACCTCCGGAGCCGCTGACGATCCTCGCCGCCAGTCACTTCGACCATGGCTCACCTGCGCGTTACCCTCCTCTGGTGTTTGCTCTGCCTCACGGCGATCGTTCCGCTGTCGCCGGCACGGGCCGGGCCGTTATACGCCTGGGAACCACTGTTGCGCCTTTCTGACCCCGCCACAAGCCCTGTAGCCTCCAACCCTGACCTGACCACAGATGGCGATGGTAGGCTCCACGCGATCTGGTATAGCGTTCTCAGTCGCACCGATGAACGAGACAGGCTCGTTGACGCCCTCATGTACCGCGCGCGCGTTGAGGGGGTCTGGTCCACGGTCGAGCCGATCATGCTCCGGGAGCGTCGGTCTGTGGGTGACACCTTATCCCCCCTGGCTAGCGATGCCGCAATGAACAATGCGCGCTTCACTGTGCGCGGCAGGCTCGTCAGTGCGCCCGATGCCAGGCTGCACATGGTCACCAACACCGATGGCAAGCAGCAGTACCTTCACGCCCCCTGGGACGACGTGGTGCGCATGGCCCTGCTGCTCCCCCCTGCCAGTCTTGGTGAAGGGAACAGCACGTCAATTGCCAGCAGCCCGGACGGAACGCTCCACGTTGCGTTTGCTGCTCCTGCGCGCCGATCCGAATCTTCTGCCCCTCCCTGCGTCGCCTGCCAGGACGTGCGCTACCGCCGCTCCTCCGATGGGGGCCTCACCTGGACGCGCGCCGGGAATCTCTCGTTGCTCGATGGCGCCAACCTTGCCCCACAGATCGGCGCCGATGATCTGGGTCAGGTCCACCTGCTGTGGGAACATCAAGGCGCCGGGCCATCTGACGATACAACCTTTCCGATCTACCGTCGTTCTCCTGATGGCGGGCAGAGTTGGGAAGAGCCTGTCCCGCTGGGTGTTCCCGACGACCGGCTTTCTCAGGTCACCCTTGGCATTGGACGCGCCGGACAGTTGCTTGCGATCTACGCCAGCGCAACGTCTGGCAGCGTGTTGTTCCAGAGCTCGAACGACGGTGGGCGCACCTGGTCGCCGCCCGGCCTGGTGCCTGAAGTAACCAGCCCTGCCAGGAGCGCCACCTCTGAGCGACGCCTGAGCCTGGCCGCAGATGGCGCCGGGCGCATGCACATGCTCGTGGTCGGGGTGGTAGGCACCACTGGCAACAACGAGCCGCGGCTCTGGCACCTCACCTGGGATGGCCTGAACTGGTCGGCGCCGGAAGCGCTGACCGGCCCGGGCGCGGCGCCCCAGAGCCCACGCCTGGTAGTGGAACGGGGCAACCGGCTCCACGCCGTCTGGATGACCACCGAAACCAATGGCGACCAGGGAGCGCGCCAGACGATCTGGTACACCAGCGCCCCTGTGGCCGCCCCTGACGTGGCGCCTCCGCCGACGTTTACTCCCATGCCTCGCATCCTGCCTACCCCCACCTCCATGCCCACCCCCGTGCCTACGCCAACCCCGCTGCCTGAGGAAAGCCGGAGTCGCCCGGCCATCGAGGGACCGCCCCGCTGGGAAGGCGAAAGTCTTGAGATCCTGTTCATCGCCATGGCGCCGGTGCTGCTGATCGTTGCCATCGTTGCCTGGTGGTTCCTCCGCAACCGATGATGGCCAGACAGATAACAATCGTGTCAGTCCAAGGGGCGGGAAGATTTATGTGTTGATTACACGCTTCTGCTATCCTCTCCTGCGGGAAGGTAGACTGTTGCTCGCAGGGGTTTCGCATGACCCGGCCACTCACCACCCGCCTGACCCGCCGCCAGTTGCTCGGCGCTGCTGCTGCCGCCGCGGGCGCCGCGCTCGGCGGCGCCGCACTCACCTACGGGCTAGAAGAGCGCCGACTTGCGGCCCCGCTTGCCGGGGCCACTGGCATGGCGCCCCCCTTATCATCGGCGGTTCCCGTCCCCGAGGCGCCGCTGCTGGTACTCACCAACCCGGCCGCCGATCCCGACTTCAGCGCCTACCTGATCGAGATCTTGCGCACCGAAGGCCTGGCGACGCTGCGAAGCGCGCCCGTTGAGCAGGTCGGTGCAGCGGAACTGGCCGGGTTCTCCGTCGTGGTCCTCGCGCCAGGGCCGGTGCGTGACGATCAGGTCGCCCTGCTGCGCGCCTAT
>DAOTYR010000214.1:0-15162 GCA_034434655.1 Chloroflexaceae bacterium | reverse complement strand
TCACCCCCCCGGCGCATGCAGGGCCAGATTCTCCAGCACCAGGTTGGGATTGGCATTCTCGCGGAGCTGTTGGGCCGCCTGGCCGAGCCGGGTGACGAAGGCGTAGATCCGGGGGAGGGGGTGACGCCGCGCGATCCGCTCCAGGTCGGCCTGGCGATCAATGTGCACCACCCCTTCGGGGCTGCCCGCGGCGACGAGCAGCACATCGCGCCACCAGCTTTGCCATAGCTCCAGCCAGGCAAAGACACGCTCCTGTTCGCCGCCGCGGTACTCTCTGGCCCGTTGCTCGGCCCAGCGCATCCCCTCGTCGCGCCCCTGTTCGTGGATGGCGAGCAGGGCGGCGAGATGCTCATTGCGCTGGGCGATGGCCTCGGGCGTCTCCAGCAACCACAGCGCCTGACCGATGCGCCCACCGCTCCAGGCGGCCAGCAACGCCGCGGTTTGGGGATCGGCGCCCCGGCTTGCCAGCGCCGCGGCTACCTGGCGCCGGGGGAGTGGACGCAGACGCAGGACCCGGCAGCGGGATACTATCGTGGGCAGCAGATCGTTGCTATCGGCCACCAGGATCAGCGTGGCGTAGGGGGGCGGCTCCTCGAGCGTCTTGAGCATAGCGTTGGCGGCCTCTTCGCTGAGCCGCTCGGCGTCGTGGAGGATCAACACCCGGCGCTGCGCCTCATACGGTCGCAGCGTGATATCGCGCTGCCATTCGCGGATGGTGGCGATCTTGAGTTCTTTCTGGCGCGCAGCCTCTTCAGCCTTGCCGGCGGCGGCCTGGCTCTCCATACTTGCGACGCGCACATCGGGGTGATTGCCGCGTTCGATGCGCCGGCAGGCGCGGCATTCCAGGCACGGGTCACCGGCGCCGCGCTCGCAATTGAGGGCCTGGGCCATGCGCAGCGCCAGCAGGCGCTTGCCCAGCCCGGGCGGGCCGCTGAAGAGATAGGCGTGGGCGTCGGCGCCGGAGCCGATGCTCACCCGCAGTTGTTCGACGGCCCACTCGTGCCCGATGATCCCCCAGGTCATCTTCTTAATCCTGACGTGAACATACGCCCTCGGCGAGGGGTGTGGGGAAACCGGGTTTCCCCATGCCCCACCCGGTGGGAGGGTGTGGCCCTCACGCAGGGGGATGGGGAAACCGGGTTTCCCCATCCCCCCGCCCCCGGGAGGGTTTGGGAGGGCAACGCCCTCCCAGGAACACCCTATGGTCATCCCGTCGGGGTGCGGCGCAGCCGCATGGATGGCTAATGCCTGAGGTATTACACCTTCCGCAGCACCAGCACCGCATTCACGCCACCAAATCCAAACGAGTTTGAAAGGGCGATCTGCACCTCGGCGGCGCGACTGGCGTGGGGCACGTAATCCAGGTCGCACTCCGGATCCGGCTCCTCGAGGTTAATCGTTGGCGGAATGCGCCCGTGGCGCATGGTCAGCACGGTGGCGGCGGCTTCGACCGCCCCGGCGGCGCCGGTGAGATGCCCGATCATGGACTTGTTGGAACTGATCGGCACGCTGTAGGCATACTCGCCGAAGACGAGCTTGATGGCGCGGGTCTCAGCCAGGTCGCCGGCCGGGGTAGCGGTAGCGTGGGCGTTGATGTAGTCCACTTGCTGCGGATCGATGCGGGCGTGGTGGAGCGCCAGGCGCATCGCCCGGGCCGCGCCAAGCCCCTCGGGGTCGGGCGCGGTGATGTGGTAGGCATCGGCGGTGGCGCCGTAGCCGGCGACTTCGGCCAGCAGGGGCGCGCCGCGACGCCGGGCGCTCGAAAGGCGTTCGAGGACCAGCACCGCCGCCCCCTCGCCGGGCACGAAGCCGTCGCGGCGGAGGTCGAAGGGGCGCGAGGCCCGCGCCGGCGCGGCGTTGTAGCCGGTGCTCAGCGCGCGCATCACGCAGAAGGCGCCCAGGCCCAGTTCGGTGATCGGGGCCTCTGTGCCGCCGGCCAGCATCACCTCGGCGTCGCCGCGCTTGATGATCTCCGCCGCTTCGCCGATGGCCTGGGCGCCCGCTGCGCAGGCCGTGCTGATCGCCGACGTGTAGCCCCGCAGTCCCAACTGAATGGCCACCTGGCTGGCCGGCATGTGCGGCAAAGCCGCGGGGATGAAGAACGGGCTGATCTTCATGCCGCCGTGCTGCGCCAGCGTAAGCGCGGCCTGTTCCGCGTCGGGCAGCGAGGTGGTGCCGCAACCGATGAGCGTACCGATCTCCTCACAGGTGCTGGCGTCGATCCGCAGCCCGGCTGCCTCGACCGCCATACGCGCCGCGGCTACCGCCATCTGGCTGGCGCGCGACATCCGCCGCGCCTCGCGCGCCTCCATAAACTGCTGCGGATGAAAGTTCGGCACCTCGCCGGCGATCTGGCAGGGGTAGGCGCTCGGATCAAAATGGGTGATCCGCCCGATCCCGCTGCGCCCGGTCACCAGACCTTCCCAGAACGGCTCGACGCCGATGCCAAGGGGTGAGACCACGCCCAGGCCGGTGATCACCACGCGCCGGTCCTCGTGTTCCTCATCGAGGGGCAGGAGTTGGGGCGCGGCGATCGGCGCCTCGTCGAGCAAGACCTCGGCCAGCAACTCGTTGATCTGCGCTTCGAGGTCATCGGTCTCGAACGCAGTGAGCAGGCCAAGCAAATCCACTCGCAAGGCCGCCCGGCGACTGATCGGCGTCGGCGCCATAGGGGTCTCCCTGGCAGTGATCGGACGCTATCGCCGTATAATAGCACGGCCTTGCGGTGGTCGCAAAATGGCTGGCAGAGCGTGTTTGCGGCCGGTTCCGTTCCAACCGGCATCACAAGGAGATTAGTCCTGTGAATCCCAATCTCCTCAGCCAGATGCGGGCGCTTACGGTTATTCTCAGTGTAGGACTGCTGATTGCCCTCGTGGTCATTGGCAGTGGTCCGTGGGTGCGGCCACTGCTCGTCGCACTGGCGCTCTGCGGAATGCTCCTGTCGCTGTTTTCTATGCTCCTGCGCCAGGAAGCGCCTGGGCGGCAGCGCCTGCTCATGGCCCTGCCGGAGATGGCGTTCTGGCTTGGTTTCATTGGTCTGGTGCTGTTCGCCACCTGATAGCACGTCGGATTGCAGATGATAGATGCGCCGACGCCAGGATACGGGGTGAAGCTGGAGAAATTATAGCCCTGAACCGGGCCTCACCCCCCCAGTTCCGACATGCCTCGCAGGGTGGGCAGCACGCCATCGGGCAGACCGTGGCCCCAGGGCTTCAACTGCACCGCATGGCGGATCAGTTGCTCCACCTCGGCCTGGGTCGCCCCGGAGCGGATGGCCGCCCGCAGATCCACCTCGTCGTCGCGGAGCAGGCAGAGGTGCAGGCGCCCGTCGGCGGTGAGGCGCATGCGGTTGCAAGTGGCGCAGAAGGGGTCGGTGACGGCGCTGATGAAGCCGAGTTTGCCCGGCGCGCCCTGGATACGGTAGCGCCGCGCCGGGTCGGCGGGGTCCTGCCCATAGGGGATCAGCGGGCCGAAATGGGCCTCGATGCGGGCGATCAGTTCGGCGGTGCTAACCACGCCCTCTTCGGCTAACCCGGCTACGCCGGTCAGCGGCATGACCTCGATGAAGCGGAACTCCCAGGGGTATTGCGTGGTCAGGGCGGCCAGTTGCACCACCTCGTCGTCGTTCATCCCGCGCACCACCACTGCGTTGAGCTTGATCGGATGCAGGCCCGCCGCATCGGCGGCCTGAATCCCTGCCCAGACCTCGTCAAGGTTGCCGCCGCGGGTCATCTGGCGGAACTTCACCGGGTCGAGGCTGTCGATGCTAATGTTCACCCGGTCGAGCCCGGCGGCCTTGAGCGGCGCAGCCAGGCGTCGCAGCCGCAGGGCGTTGGTGGTCAGGGCGATCTGTTCGATGCCGGGAATGGCCTTCATCGCGCCGATCAACTCGACCAGATCCTGGCGCAGGGTCGGCTCACCGCCGGTGAGGCGCAGCTTGCGGAAGCCGGCAGCGGCGGCGGCCCGCACGACCAGCAGCAACTCGTCGTTGGTCAGCAACTCGGGGCGGGGCTGGAAGCGCATCCCCATCGCCGGCATGCAGTAGACACAGCGCATGTTGCAGCGGTCGGTCAGCGAGATGCGCAGATAATCGATGCGCCGGCCAAAGCTGTCGTGGGCGGGAACGTCGGTCGGATAGGGTGGAAGGCGCTGCGGCTCGTAGAAGTTGATCGGGACGACGCCCTTCATCGGGTGTTCGTTCGTCATGACACGCCTCATTGCGATGGGATGGGGTGCGAGGAGTCCTCACCTCCCCGCGCCCCTCCAACGGGAACGGAGAGGTGAACCATGCCTGACTCCCTACACAAAGCCCCACAACACAATTACGCAGCGGCGAACTTCAGCACACTGATCCGCGCGGCGAGTTGGCGCGCGATCTGGCGAAAGACCTCGGCATAGGCGTCGGGGGCGTCGCTGATCACCGCCGGGGCGCCGCTGTCGCCGCCCTCGCGCACGGCGATGCCCAGGGGGATCTGGCCCAGCAAGGGCACGTCCAGGCGCGCCGCGAGGCGCTCGCCGCCGCCCACGCCGAAGATGTCGTAGCGCTTCCCGGTGTCGGGGGCCACAAAGTAGGCCATATTCTCGACGATGCCCAGCAACGGCACATTCACCTTCTTGAACATCTCCATGGCCTTGATCACATCGGCAGTGGCCACGGCCTGCGGCGTGGTGACGATCAGACTGCCCGTCAGGGGCAGGCTCTGGGCCAGCGTCAACGCCACGTCGCCGGTGCCGGGCGGCAGGTCGATGATCAGATAGTCGAGGGGCGCCCAGTCCACATTGTAGAGGAACTGCCGGAGCAACTGGCTGACCATCGGCCCGCGCCAGATCACCGGCTGGCTCTCGTCGATCAGAAAGCCCACCGAGATCAGCTTGATGCCGTGGCCCTCCAGGGGGATCATCATCGCCTCGCCCTTCTCGTTCTGAAAGGCTTCAGGCTGCCCGCGCACCCCAAACATCAGCGGCATGCTCGGCCCGAACACATCGGCGTCGAGCAACCCGACCCGGGCGCCCTCCAGCCCCAGGGCCACCGCCAGGTTGGCCGCGACGGTGCTTTTGCCCACGCCGCCCTTGCCGGCCGCCACGGCAATCACGTTCGCCACGCCGGGAATGGGAGCCTGTTCGGGAATCCCTGCCGGACGGCGCGTATTGGCGGTGAACTCGATGCCGACCTCCTCTACTCCTGGTAAGGCACGAACGGCGGCTTCCGCCTCGGCGTGGATCTGATCCTTCAGCGGGCAGGCCGGCGTGGTGAGTTCGATGGTGAAGCTCACCGCCCCGCCGTTGATCTTCACGTCCTTGACCATGCGCCGTGAGACGAGGTCGCCGCCGAGCTCCGGCTCCTGTACCTGGCTGAGGGCGGCAAGCACCTGCTGCTCGGTGACCTGGGGCGCGCCGCGCGTGAAGAGACCCATGGATGTGCTCCGGAATACTCGCTGAAGATATTGGTTCGTGGCGATGGGATACGTTAATTTCTATTATACCAGAGAATTATGAAAGGTGCGTCTGTCGAAAGTTGCCGGGGTAAAGTTGCTAACGTGAAAATGGGGGAACCGGGTTCCCCCATACCCCCGCCCGCGGGAAGGTGCGGGCACAGCCCGCGCGCAGGGGGATGGGGCAACCGGGTTGCCACACGCCCCCGCCCCGCAGGGGCATGGGGAAACCCGGTTTCCCCACACCCCCGCCCGCGACAGGGTGTGGGAGGGCACAGCCCGCGCGCAGGGGTAGGGAAACCGGGTTTCCCCATTCCCCCACCCGCGGGAGGGTCTGGGAGGGCGCAGCCCGCGCGCAGGGGGATGGGGCAACCGGGTTGCCCCACGCCCCCGCCCCGCAGGGGAATGGGGAAACCGGGTTTCCCCGTTCCCCCACCCGCGGGAGGGTCTGGGAGGGCGCAGCCCTCCCAGGAACAACCTTCTGTTCATCCCGTTGGTGCGCGGCGTAGCCGCATGGGGCCTGACGAAGAACCTGGAGTTTGAGGCGTGCCCTGAAGACGTGGAGGACGAAGACCTCACATGTTTTCAAGATCTGCGAGGTCTTCACGAACGATGGCCATCGCACGTTCGGGGGTCACGCCGGCGTAGCGACGGTTGCCGGGCTGAATGAGCAGGTTCGGGCCGTGGTCGCAGTGAGCCTGGCACCCGCCGGGGTGCAGTTCGACCGCGCCGAGCAGTCCCGCCTCCCACAGAGCGTTCTCAAGGGCCTCACGTAGGCCGGCGGCGCGCGCCGCGCAATGGAGACCGGTGCAGAGGTAGAGGCGGTACATTATCGTTTGTGGCTCATCACTGTGTATCCTTGCCAGCTTCGCCTGCGCGAAGCGATGCCAACGTCGCTGTTGACCGCGCGGTGTTCGTCATAGTAGCACCGCGCCAGGCAAGATTCAATGCTTCGTTCCTTGTGAACAAGCGTGCAATAATCGTGCAAAGCCTGGCGCAATACAGGGGGCGCCTCAACCGCATCCCCTCTTCCCACGCCCGGTCAAGCGGAGAGAGCAAGGGGGGAGGGCCTTCAGCCAGGACGTTGACGTAGCCCTGAGGATTGTGACCCGCGTTGACGCTGCCTCCCTACCGTGGTACAATTTGGGCGTGATCGTCGGGGTAGCTCAGCGGTAGAGCAAACGGCTCATAATCGTTAGGTCGCGGGTTCGAATCCCGCCTCCGACACCACCGGGCGAGTGACACCAGCAGGTTGTCACTCGTTAGTTTTTTGAGCCATGAGCGACCTGCTCCCTCGCCTTCGCGCGGCGCTTCAACGCCACGGGTTGCTGCGCCCCGACGCCCTGATCCTGGTGGCCGTCTCAGGCGGCCCCGACTCGTTGTGCCTGCTGCACCTGCTCTGGCGCCTCCGCGCCGCCGGTGGTCCCCAGGTTCACGTCGCCCATTTCGACCACGGGTTGCGCCCCGAGTCCCCCGCGGAGGCGCGCTATGTCGCCGATACGGCGACGGCATGGGGGGTGCCGGTCAGTGTTGGGCGTGGTGACCTGGCCGCGCCGGCGGGCGCTAGCGGCGACAATCTGATGGCGGCCGCCCGGCGCGCCCGCTACGCCTTCCTCGCGGCCACGGCTCGCGCCGTCGGCGCCTCGGCGGTGGCGGTGGCCCATCAGGCCGATGATCAGGCCGAAACCGTACTGCTGCACCTGCTGCGCGGCGCCGGCCCCGCCGGGCTGCGCGGCATGCGCGAAACGACCCCCTGGGCCGAATGGGCCGCCGGGTCGGTCGAGGCGCCGCTGCCAGCATCGCCGGGATCACCGGCGCTCCCCGGGCCGCCGCTCCTGCGGCCCCTGCTCGGCATCACCCGCGCCGCCATCGAAGGCTACTGCCGTGAGCAGCGCCTCGCGCCATTGGAGGACCCCAGCAACCGGTCCGAGCGCTACACTCGCGCGCGCGTCCGGCGTCTGCTCGCCGCTCTTGCCGCCGAGAACCCGCGCATCGTGGAGACGCTGGGCCGGACCGCGGCGATCTGCGCCGCCGACTATGACTTTCTCCAGACCCAACTCGATGCTGCCTGGCCGATGCTCGCCGTGGAGACCCCCACGGCGGTCATCCTGCGCCGCCCGGCGTGGGAGCGGCTCCATCCGGCGCTCCAGCGTTATGCATTGCGGCGCGCCGTGGCGCGTCTGGGCCTGGTGGAGGTAAGTCAGCCGCAGATCGAGGCCGCCTGCGCCCTGGCCGGGCATCCGGGCCGGCGCTTGCGCCTGGGGTCCGGTTTGCGGTTGGAGGTGGAGCAGGAGCGTCTGATCCTGGCCCCCCTGGCTGTCCCGCCCCCCGAGGACGCGCCGCAACTTGGCGTAGATGAACTTCCCCTGACGTTGCCGGGTCGCCTCGATCTGGGCGGGGGCTGGACGTGCGTCGCGCAGACCGACGCGCCCATCGCGCCCTCGGCATGGTGGGTCGCCCTCGACCCACGGGCCCTCGATGGCCCCCTGGTGCTGCGGCGTCGCCGTCCAGGCGACCGCTTCCGGCCTGTCGGCGCGCCCGGCAGCCGGTTGCTGCAAGACTTCTTTGTCGATCGTAAGGTGCCCCGTGGGCTGCGCGATGCCTGGCCCATCCTCGCCACCCCGAGCGCCGTGGTCTGGGTGCCCGGCCATCGCGCCGACCAGCGCTTCGTCGCCACAGGGCGGAGTCAGGGTACAATCTGGATCGGGCTGATCACCACGCGGGAAGCGTCGCCGTGGATTGCCCGGCAGGGGGGACCGCAAGCAGTAGAGGGGCGTATGCATCGAGATATCGCCAGGGTGCTCATTTCGACGGAGGAACTGCAGGCGCGCATCGCCGAGTTGGGGGCGCAGATCAGCGCCGATTACGCCGGCGTGGGCGACTTGCTCCTGGTTGGGGTGTTGAAGGGCTGCGCGATGTTCATGGTTGATCTGGCCCGCAGCATCGATCTGCCCCTGGCGATCGACTTTATTGCCGTGGCCAGCTACGGCGCCTCGACCGAGTCGAGCGGCGTGGTGCGGCTGCTCAAAGATCTGGATACCGATATCGCCGGGCGCCATGTGTTGATTGTTGAGGATATTATTGACAGCGGCCTGACCCTGGCCTACCTGCGCGGGCAGTTGCTTCGCCGTAACCCCGCCAGTCTGCGTATCTGCACCCTGTTGAACAAACCCGAGCGCCGCATCGCCGATGTGCCCATCGATTACCTGGGCTTTGATATTCCCAACGAGTTCGTGGTGGGGTATGGCCTCGACTACGCCGAACACTACCGCAACTTGCCCTACATCGGCATCCTCAAGCCGGAGATCTACAGCGCGTAGGGTTCCCGCAGCCCCGTCCCGCCGGG
Source organism: Chloroflexaceae bacterium (assembly GCA_034434655.1). GTDB lineage: Bacteria > Chloroflexota > Chloroflexia > Chloroflexales > Chloroflexaceae > JACAEO01. The sequence goes on along the minus strand of DAOTYR010000214.1, from coordinate 6,384 downwards.
GTGGAGGGTTGGGGGAGGGCGGCGTCTTCGCCGGTAAACACCCCCGCCAGCAGGGAAGGTTGGGGGGCGGCGCCCTCCCAAGAAAACGAAAACACCCCGGTGTGAAGTGAGCCAGATTACAATCCACGTGTGATCTGGTTCCCTTGAAGGGGCAGATCGCATTTGGTATAATCTAATCACGGCGTCCGAATGCGCGGCGCTGGAGCGGCGCGTTCGTGCTCTATGCCGCCCCACGCGCGTTCCCCGAGCGGAGTAACGAATGTACTTCACCTGATCTGGTTGCGCCGATTCGCCGCCACTTTCAACCCGCAGCACAGGGATAATCCTAGAGGGATGGACACAACGAATGGGTGATAATCGCTGGTTAAAGAACAGCTTTGTCTATCTGATCATCCTGGTCGCCGCGCTTGCACTGTTCTTCCAGTATTTTGGGCAAAACTCGACCCAGAGTAGTGAGAAGGGCATCGCCGAGGTGATTGCCGACGCGCAGGCCGGGCGGATCAAGCAGATAGCCGCGCAAGCCGGCGACGAGCAGATCGTCGTCACCTATACCGATGGCACGGAGTACCGTTCGCGCCTGGAGTCGAACGATAGCGTCATGGGGTTGCTGGCCGACTGGGGCGTGCCACTCACGTCCACCGATGGCAAGCAGCTTATCAATGTCAGGGTCAGCCCGGCTCCGGCCTGGGGCGGGCTCTTCAGCATTTTCACCATCCTGCTCCCGACCCTCCTGCTGATCGGCTTTTTCGTTTTCTTCATGCGCCAGGCCCAGGGCTCGAACAATCAGGCCCTTTCGTTTGGCAAGAGCCGCGCACGTATGTTCGCCGGTGATAAGCCGACGGTCACCTTTGCCGACGTGGCCGGCCAGGAGGAGGCCAAGCAGGATCTGACCGAGATTGTTGAGTTTTTGAAGTACCCGGACAAGTTCGCCGCCCTCGGCGCGCGTATTCCACGTGGCGTGCTGATGGTGGGCCCGCCCGGAACCGGTAAGACGCTGCTCTCCCGGGCGGTGGCCGGTGAGGCCGGTGTGCCCTTCTTCAGCATCTCGGGTTCGGAGTTCGTCGAGATGTTCGTCGGTGTCGGCGCCTCCCGCGTGCGCGACCTGTTCGACCAGGCCAAGCGCAACGCGCCCTGCATCGTGTTTATTGACGAGATTGACGCCGTCGGTCGCCAGCGTGGCGCCGGGCTGGGCGGCTCGCACGACGAGCGTGAGCAGACCCTCAACCAGATCCTGGTTGAGATGGACGGCTTCGATACTAACACCAACGTGATCGTGATCGCCGCCACCAACCGCCCCGATGTGCTCGATCCGGCGCTGGTGCGTCCGGGCCGCTTCGACCGCCAGGTAGTGCTCGATGCGCCCGATGTCCGCGGCCGGATCGATATTCTCAAGGTGCATACCAAGGGGAAGCCCCTGGATGAGGATGTCAATATCGAGATTATCGCCCGTCTCACCCCTGGCTTCTCCGGGGCCGATCTGATGAACGCCGTGAACGAGGCTGCCATCCTCGCCGCCCGGCGCTCGAAGAAGAAGATCGGCATGGCCGAACTGCAGGACTCGATCGAGCGCGTGGCTCTTGGCGGCCCCGAACGGCGCTCGCGGGTGATGACCGACCGTAAAAAGCTGGTCGTCGCCTACCACGAGTCTGGCCACGCTATCACCGGGGCGGCGATGCCGCGGGCCAACAAGTTGCAAAAGGTGACCATCATCCCTCGCGGGCGGGCCGGCGGCTATGCCCTCTTCCTGCCCGATGAGGACAATCTCGGCCTGCAGAGCCTGTCCTACTTCAAGGCCGAGATGGTGGTTGCCATGGGTGGCCGCGCGGCCGAGGAGATCGTCTTCGGCCCCGAGGAAGTTACGACCGGCGCCTCGCAGGACCTGGTCTCGGTGACCCGTACCGCCCGCGCGATGGTGACGCGCTACGGGATGAGCGACAAGCTCGGCCCGCTGGTCTTCGGCGAGAAGGAAGAGTTGATCTTCCTGGGCCGTGAGATTAGTGAACAGCGCAACTATGGCGATGAGGTCGCGCGCCAGATCGATGAGGAGGTGCACCGCCTGGCGGTCGAGGCCTACGAGAATGCCATGCAGATCCTGATCAACAATCGCGCCGTGCTCGATGATATGGCCAACGCTCTGCTGGAGTTCGAGACCCTCGAGGGTGAACAACTGGCCGAACTGCTCAGCCGCGTCAAGCCGTTGACGATTGACATGAGCCGCAACGGCAAGAGCGCCCAGACTTCGGCCCTGCCCACGCCCCCACCGGCGGCCGGGCCGCTGCCGGCCTGATACGCCCATTACCACATTAGCCGTCCATGCGGCTCCGCCGCACAACGCCGCAATGCAAATAAGGTTGTTCCTGGGAGGGCGCAGCCCTCCCAGACCCTCCCACCGGGTGGAGCTATGGGGGAACCGGGTTTCCCCATCCCCCTGCCTGAGGGCGCAGCCCTCCCAGACACTCCCGCGGGTGGGGGAATGGGGAAACCCGGTTTCCCCATTCCCCTGCGGGGCGGGGGCGTGGGGAAACCCGCTTTCCCCACCCCCCTCGCCGAGGGCGTATGTTCACGTTAGCCGTCCATGCGGCTCCGCCGCACCCCGACGGGATGAACATACTTCCTGGGAGGGCGTAGCCCTCCCAAACCCTCCCACCGGGTGGGGGAATGGGGAAACCGGGTTTCCCCACCCCCCTCGCCGAGGGCGCATGTTCACGTTAGCCGTCCATGCGGCTCCGCCGCACCCCGACGGGATGAAAACAGGTTGTTCTTGGGAGGGCTGCGCCCTCCCACACCCTCCCGCGGGTGGGGGAATGGGGGAAACCCGGTTTCCCCATTCCCCTCGCCGAGGGCTTATGTTCTCGTTAGAGGTTAGATTGCGGATGGTAGATTGCCGCTCAAGGCAACAGGAAGCGCTCCAGCGCTCACGAGCTTGCGGCGTCTCTATGACGCTGCTTTGGTAGATGGCGCCGGGAGGGCCACACCTTCCCGGCCCCTTTCCCGTGAGACGAGCGGAACAACCCGCGCGCCCCGTCTCGCGGCCCTGCCTGGAGCCACGCCCGCGCGCGCCGCTCGCTCCCCAACGCAAAGCGCCCCGCCGAGATTCGGCGGGGCGCTTCGAGTTGAACCGATGTGAAGGGGCTAGCGGCTCAGACCGCTGTTGATCTGCGAGAAGACCTGCGACACGCGGCCGCCGAGCAGCGTCAGGATACCGATAACAACAATAGCGATCAGGACAAGAATGAGCGCGTACTCGACCAGGCCCTGGCCCTCTTCCTTGGCGAAGAAGCTGCGAAGCATCGGTTGTACTCCTGTGTGTGAGCTAGATTGCTGAGTAGAACGTTGGACCGACAGGCGTACGTTGGTTGGACAGGTGTTGCGGATACCGGCCTAGCGGCTCAGACCGCTGTTGATCTGCGAGAAGACCTGCGACACGCGGCCGCCGAGCAGCGTCAGGATACCGATAACAACAATGGCGATCAGCACGAGAATGAGCGCGTACTCGACCAGGCCCTGGCCCTCTTCCTTGGCGAAGAAGCTGCGAAGCATTGTTTCACCTCCCTTCCGATACGAGTGTTGTTGGTAGAGGTTTTGCTCTACGCGTTGGCAGTATAGGTCGTACGACGCAATACGACAATAGTCAGAAGGTACTGTGCATGTGTGGGTATTGAATCTGGCGATTCTGATGCCGTGAAAGGACCTTTGGCGCGGATGCGGGTGTCAATAGTACCAGGGTCCTGACAAAGGGGCGTGAGGAAACCCGGTTTCCCCACCCCCCTGGCACGGGCTGCGCCCGCCCACCGGGTGGGGATATGGGGAAACCCGGGTTCCCCAGCCCCCTGCGCACGGGCTGCGCCCGCCCACCGGGTGGGGGTATGGGGAAACCCGGGTTCCCCCATGGTCACGTGAGACGGTCATGCGCATGGCGCACCACGCCCAATGACCATGACCTGGGAGCGCGGGCGTCCCGCCCGCATCGCGGCTCCGCGGGCAAGGTGACTGCCCCCCTCCCCAGCCCTCCCCCCGCTGGGGGGAGGGAGTCCGGCTCCTCCCCCCGCTGGGGGGAGGTTAGGAGGGGGGCTGCAGCGCCGCATGCGCGTAGGTGAGCAGCCTATGTTCACATCAGGAAAACTTTTTTTCGTTCCCAGGATTGGACGGTGAGACCGCTCGATGGCCTTGCCTGCGATTATCTACGGAGGGTCACACTATCGATCACGTTCAACACGGCAGTGATGATCGCCCCGAACGCCAGGGTAAGACCGAAGCTCCAGAGCAGCACACGGGCGGCGTAGGGGTTACGGCGGCGGGCGAACCACCACCCGACGATCTGTGCCAGGGGCGCCAGCAGGCTGAAGAACAACGGCGCGCCCAGTTGCAGCCAGCGGGGCGTCCCCCCCGCGGCGGCCAGGATGCCGAACAGCCCGAAGGCGTTCACCATCACCAGCAGACTCAGCCCGGCCACGGCGCAGCCCAGCGGCCAGGCTGCATAGGTCCGCGGCAACGGGGGTGGGGTGTCAGGTTTGCCCACAGGGAAGGGTTCCTCGGGCATGGTTCACCGTAAAACAGGTGGAAACGGCGTTCTCCGGCCTCCCCCGCCACAGGGGAGGGGCCGGGAGGGCTGCGCCCTCCCAGGACTATTGCTATCCCGGTGGTATTTATCGCCCCCGCGGCACATACCGAAAGATCAAAATAAACTGATGCACCTGATTGGCCACAAAAGCGAAGGGATAGCCAAACGGATACAGATTGAGGCTCTGGTCGTGCCAGATACGATACCCGCGGAACTCCAATCCCGGCGTCTGACCCAGGGAGGCCACAATGTCGGCGTGCAGCATATTGTGATGCTCGGCGGTCGGTTGCAGGTCCTTGGTGAAGAGCACCAGATGGCCCCCGGGCTTGAGCAGCGTGAGCGCGCCTTCCAGGACCCGGCGCAACTCGCGCAGGAACTCCCAGTAGTCCAGGTTCCCCAGATCGGCGGGGGAGGTGGTGAAGGGTGTCGGGGCGCTCGCGCCGCGCTTCTTGCGCTCGCCGGTCTTCTCGCGGGCCTGCATTGCCGCATAGGGCGGGTCGGTGAGGATCAAGTCGAAGGGGCGCGCACGCACCTCTTCGAGGCGCGCCAGTTCGCGCGCATCGGCCACCAGGTACGGCTGGGGCGCGATGCCGATGCGCTCACAGACAGCCTGGTAGATGCCGGCGTACTCCGGCGAAAGGTCCACCCCCACAGCCGTGCGGCCCTCCAGCGAGCAAGCGATCAAAGTGCCGCCAACGCCGGCGAAGGGGTCGAGCACGTGGCCGCCGCGGCGGGTGAAGAAGCGCACCAGTTCGGCCAGCAGTTGCGGAGGCTTGGGGGACGGATGCGCGCGCCGCAACTCATGGGCGTAACTCTCGGGGCCTCTGGTTGGATAGCGCGTGCTGATCACCGAGCGCAGCGCGTAGATCCACTCGCGACCGGTGAGGTCATTCAGGCGATTACGCGGGTCCACGCCGGGGATGTCGGTCGGATCGTTCATGCCGCAGTCGTTCATTCCCGAACTGGCACGCCATGGGCCGGGCAACGAAAGCCCTCGTTACTCGTTAGATTCTCATGCGGCTCGCGCCGCACACCGACGGGATGAACATACTTCCTGGGAGGGCTGCGCCCTCCCAAACTCTCCCACCGGGTGGAGGTATGGGGAAACCAGGTTTCCCCATACCCCTCTTCGAGAGCCTATGTTCACCTCAGCCGTCCATGCGGCTGCGCCGCACAACGCCGCAATGAACATAAGGTTGTTCCTGGGAGGGCTGCGCCCTCCCAAACCCTCCTGCGGGCGGGGGCCTGGGTGCGCGGGCCTCCGGCCCGCGTCCGCTGAGGTATGGGGAACCCCGGTTTCCCCACCCGCCTCGCCTAGGGCTTATTTTCACGTTAGCCGTCCATGCGGCTCACGCCGCACCCCGACGGGATGAAAAAAGGTTCTTCCTGGGAGGGCTGCGCCCTCCCACACCCTCCGGCGGGCGGGCGGCGCCCTCACCCTCCCGCGGGCCGGGGCGGGGGTAAACCCGGTTTCCCCACACCCCTCTTCGAGAGCCTATGTTCACCTCAGGTCCCATGCGCGGGGCGCACAACGCCGCGATGGACATACGGTTGTCCCTGGGAGGGCTGCGCCCTCCCCCACCCTCCCACGGGTGGGGGAATGGGGAAACCGGGTTTCCCCATTCCCCTGCGGGGCGGGGGCGTGGGGAAACCCGGTTTCCCCACATCCCTCGCCGAGGGCGTATATTCACGTTAGCGCGAATGAATAACCAACCAGTCTTACCGCCAGGCGGCCATGAGCGTTGTGAACTCGCGGAAGAGGTAGGTCGCGTCGTGGGGGCCAGGGCCGGCTTCGGGATGGTACTGCACGCTGAAGCAGCCAA
>DAOTYR010000213.1:0-4306 GCA_034434655.1 Chloroflexaceae bacterium | reverse complement strand
GCCCCCCCCCCCCCCCCATACCCCCCGTTCCCGCCCCGCCGGAAGGCGACCGCGTGCGTCTTGTTACACAACAGACACTCGGAGGATGAGGAGGTGTTCATTATCTGAACGCAGTTCGTGCCCTTCAGTATCCGAATCAACCCTCAAGCAGAATATACCGGCGCGCCAACCGTTCGATCGCCTGTGCGTCAATACTGCCATCGTTCCCGTCACGTGACGTAATAACGATTGGGAAGGTGCCCGGATCGACCTGGCGATCTGGCACAGCGCCCGGCCCGACCACCGGGATGCCCATGGTCTGCTCGTACCAACGACGTTTACGCTCCCAGCCCTCGCGGTAGGCCGGCAGGCTCAACATACCGAGGTGCTCCCAATAGACCACATCGCCCTGGAAGCCAATCGTGAAATCAGGCAGCCGAAAGTCTTGCGCGTCGGCCGGGTTGGTCAGACGCTGCTCGTACTTCCAATCCGCCAGCCCGAGGCTATCGAGTACATCGGCGATGATAACCTCCGATTTACTGCGCACCGCGGCGCCCCTGCGGGTGCGATGGATGAGCGACTCTGCGTAGAATCGCTTGCGATCATCATCAGGCCGCAGAGCAAGCCTGAACATCTGCGTGTTGCGCGCCTGGGTATCCGACATGTCCGGATGGCGCAACTGCTCTAGCACGCTTACGTCGCGCTCAATAAGTAGCACCAACTGTTTCCGAAAGCGGGTTAGACCGGTGTAGATCAGTTCGCGAGAGAGGGTCGGAGCTTTCTGCGGGATGATCAAGAAGACGATGTCAAAGTCGCTACCCTGGGCCTTATGAACCGTCAGGGCGTAGCCAAGCTCCATCGTATCATCGATTTCGCCCCGATAGTAGCGGTAGGTTACACCCTCCTGGGTCGAAAAGCCGACAATGAGCGAGTCACCGTTCTCCTGACTCTTCCGGGTATCAACCACGATCCCGATCTCACCGTTGGCTATGTAGTTCAGATTCGAATCGCTCTTTGGCCAGGCAGGCTTATGCTGGTTGCGTACCTGAATAACCTTATCCGTCCAGACGATCTGCGCATCACCGAAAGGTCGCGGGCTCTTGCTATAGGGCTGCTGCGCGCGGGCGATCAATCCACGCTTATAGCCAAACTGAATGATCCGATTGAGTTCGTCGGTGCCGAAGGCCTGTGCCCGCAGTGGGCTCAGGATCTGCCAGTGCTCGGCCTGCTTCCAGTGCCGCTGGTAACTGGGCTTCGCCTCGATGCCAAGTGAACGGTTGAAAGCCTTGTAGTCGCCATCTGCGATGCCCAGGCGCTGCTCCATCTGTGCAGCGATCAGGCTGCGCAGTTCGTCATAGTTCTCCCAGAAGTAGACCGCCAGGTCGCCGCGACTGCCGCCTCTAGCAATCTCCGCTAGCAACTCGTCGTCGGCGGGGTTGCTGCTATCGCTGCGATAGCTCTCAGCGAAGGCGAGAGCCACACTGCTCGTGTTACCATCCTCAGCCGTGCGCATCGTCGTGCGGAGTGTGGCGATACAGTCCGGGTAAGTCTCGCGCAGCCAGGTCACGATGTCGACAAAGGGTCTGCCTGGGCCGATCGGCGGGAGCTGGTTGGGATCGCCCACCAGGATCAAGCGCTCTACCAGATCGAGCTTCAGCGCACGGAACAACGTGCCGAGCATATCGATCGGCACCATCGAGCACTCGTCGATGATCACTGTTGGAACCGCTGCCCGGTCGCCGCCGCTCTCCTTAAACTGGAGTACCTCAGGGTAGATCCAGTCCTGCTTAAAGAGAAACTGGTGGATCGTTTCGGCATGACGCTTTGTCTCAGTTGAAAGGCGCACGCGAGCCTTGCCAGTTGGCGCGAGCAGGTAGACGCCAGCCTTACCTTTCACCCGCTCCAACTCATTCAAAAACACCTCGAGCGTCGAGGTCTTGCCTGTCCCGGCGCTCCCGGTGAGCACTGAAACGCGTCGCTCGAACAGCGTGTTCAGGGCGCACTCCTTCTCGTTCAGCGCCGCATGCTCGCGCTCATCCTTCGGCTCGCCGAACCGTTCGATCAGGGCCTTGCGCCAGTCTGGGGCAGGATTGGGGATTGGATTCTTGCGCGGCGCCCGCTGTTTGATGGTCCAGGCGACTTCCTCCTCAAGCGTGCGGATGCGGTTGAGGCCAACCAGTTGCGGATCGGTGTCGAGCGCCATCCAGAGGTGTGTGCGGTAGAACTCGGCCTCAGCCCTGACCACATCGCGGTCAGGGCGGCAGGCACGCTGTTCTGGAAAGCAGTTGCGGACCCGTTCGAGCAACTCGTCGAAGGTCAGCAGGGTGTCGCCGGCCAGACTCGCCTCCTTCAACTCGGCGACAGATATGGCACGCACCCGGCGCGCATCGTCGGGTGCAATAAGCTGATCGTTCGGGATGAAGAGCGCCGCGTCGCCCTCGGGACGCATCCCGTGGTCGATCGCTTCCAGCGAGACCGGCTCCGAGGTCGTGGTGCCGCGATCGAGCTCACAGATCAGGTATGGGTTATCGACAAGATCCTGCTCTTTCTCCGGCAGTCCAGCGGCCACGCGCTCATCGGGGTTGCAGATCCGGCGCACCTGTTCGGTCGTGAGCTCAAACCGGGCGAGGGTTTCGAGCAGCGCGATCCGGGCCCGGTTCGCCTTCAGCGTTCGCCAGCGCTGGGTGGCCTCCTGAAACGCCGTGGCATAAGCTTGCGGCGGCCGCGCCTGGCCATCCAGCATAGCGAGGGTCTTCGTCCATGGGTTCTCACCAGTGCGGACACAGTTGGCCAACTCAAGCCGCTGGAACGCCGCGCCCTGGCTGCAGCCCAGGTACTGCAGCACGCTGCCAATGCCAGGGAAAGGGCCGCGGTTGTGCCAGACTTCGTCGAGACAGTCATTGAGCCAGGCCAGGTAACGATCCCAGTCGCCCGCAATTTGGCCCTGGGCCTGGACAATACGAACCGACCGAATAAACTGCTCGAGCACGCCGATGGCCACATCATCGCTAACATGCTCGCCAATGTACGAAAAGTCGAGGAAGGCATTGGTGGGAACGTAACAGGCAATATCAAGCGGATCCAGACCACGGTCGATGTACTCCTGATAGGGCAGGCGAAAGCCCTGTGCGGGATAATCATGGGTCACGTAGCGGGTCCAGACCGGATAGCGCTTGCCCTCCTTATCTGTGCCATCAAAGAACAGCTGTGGACCAACCTGTTTAATCCGGCCCACACCAACGAGCAAGCGCAAAGCATTCTCATCGACCGGGTTGCCCTGATTCACATAGAAGAAGACCAGCGAGCGGCTCTCACCCTCCTTCACTTTGCCCCAGAAGTGGTTGAGCAGGGCTGTCTGACGATCAGGCTCGTAGACCCAGCCGCGCTCTTTTTGTGGGTTGGTACGGTCACGAATCTTCAATCCCTCAGTTTCGCAAATCTCACGGAAGTTCTCTTCACGCATCCAGCGATACGGCGCCGGCATGCACGAATAGGCAGGGATCTGCTCCGTGATGGGCTTGAGGAAGGAGCGCTCCAGCGGGTCGCTGTGGGTAAAAAGGAAGGGGAAGGGAGCGAAGGTCGAGATATCCCGCGAGCACGGTGGCCGATAGTCTTTTAGATGGGCTATCGGCTGTCCGGCATACTTCCGCTCAATTGCATCGTCACGTTTTATGCGGATCTGCTCATTGGTGATACAGGAAGCGTTGAGGTGCGGGAAGCGGCAGATACGCCCCTCCCAGCCAGCGTCGTGCCACGAGAGACGAACGGAGAGGTGAATCATGGCTCTTACTCTATTTCAAAGCGTACGATGCGCAGCATTGTCTCGTCATCAAGCGTCTGGGGAGCACTCACTGCGGCTCCTTTCCAAGGTGTTGCATACTATACCAGACATTATTCTATTATCGCGCATGCGATCAACTTTTCCGGTGCCCGCGATTCGAGTTACTTCTTGTAGGTGTGAACCACACTCAAAGATGCAAAGGGTTTTTTATCTTTGCGTCATTTCTGACTTCCTGTTTACCACGCCATAGACAGCGTTTTCTCCTGCCCCCGCGCCGAATCTGCTCCCCAGCCCGCGCCCGGGTCCCGAAAGATGCGGGGAGGTCGACTCCAGGGTATTCGAGATGCGCACGCTTACAGGTTGAACGTAGATCCCATACGAACTTTCTGATCCAGGTCAACTCCAGGGTATTCTAGATGCGCGCGCTTACCGCCATGTTACGAATGGTCGGAGGATGGGGTGATGTCCTGGCGCGCGCAGGGTGGCGAGGGCCTGCCATGGCCTATCGCCGCGCTCGACGGGGGCGGCAGCGGCGTCGCGTTGCCG
>DAOTYR010000212.1:0-1791 GCA_034434655.1 Chloroflexaceae bacterium | reverse complement strand
GGGGTCGAAGCAGCGATCCGGCGCGAGGGTCCAGGGTGTGCCAGGCATAGGGTGGCTCCTGCATGCTAAACTTGTTCTTGGGAGGGCGTAGCCCTCCCAACCCCTCCCGCGGGCCGGGGCCGGGGCGCGCGGGCGGGACGCCCGCGCCACGGCTCCGCAGGCATGGTGACCGCCCCTTCCCTGACCCTCCCCCACCGGGGGCGGGAACCCGGCTCCTCCCCCCAGCGGGAGGAGGCTGGGAGGGGGGCTGAACGCTGCGAGCGATGGTCACCTCAGGGCTATGCGGGATGCCACCGGCGTGTGCCGAACCGCCCCCTCCCTGACCCTCCCCCGCTGGGGGCGGGCACCAGGCTTCTCCCCCCGGCAGGGGGAGGGCGGAACGCTGCGAACGGCACATCTCCTACGAGCCTGACAGAATCTTGCGCCCCTGCCGCCCCATCCTACCCCTGCCGGTTGGGCCGCCGAAAGGTAAACAGATTGGGGCGCTGCACCTCGGGTTGCTGCAGGAAGGCCTCCTCGCCGGGGCGCAGGTTCGGGCGCGACTCGAGCCAGGCGTCGCGCTGCGCCTTCGCTCGCCGCAGCAGGTCCTCCAGCGCCGCGGCGTCGCCGGCCTCGATCTGGTCGCGCGTCTCGACCAGGAAGCTGATCATCGTGTTGAGCCAGCGCGTGATGCCCTGCGCGTTGGTCAGGCAGATGTCGCGGTGCATCTCCGGGTCGCCCGAGGCCAGCCGCGAAACGTCGCGGAAACCGGTCGCGGCCAGGGGCGCGAGTTCTTTCCACGCCGGGCTGCGTCCGGTCACCTCCACCAACCCCACCGAGAGCAGCAACGGCAGGTGTGAAATGCCCGCGACATACGCGTCGTGTTCTTCGGGATCGATGTAGTAAGGCTTCGCGCCGACCGCGCGCGCCAGCGCCTCGACCGCCTCCACCGCGCTGCGACTCGCCCGGGGCGGCGCCGTCAGGCAGTATATCGCCCCCTTGAACAGGTCGGGATCGGCGGCCTCAACCCCGGCGCGTTCCTTCCCCGCCATGGGGTGGCCGCCTACATACTCAACCCCCGCCGGCAGCAACGTCGCGGCCCAGCGGCCCACCTCCGCCTTGGTGCTGGCGACGTCGGTCACCACCACCCCGGCCGGCAGCAACGGCCCCAGGTCCGTGAACACCTCCCGCACGGCCAGCACCGGCGTCGCCACCACCACGATCTGCGCATCGCGCACCGCCTCGGCCAGCGAACGCGCCTCACGGTCAATCGCCAGACGCCCGCGGGCCGTCCGCACTGTGCTGGCGTGGCGGTCGAAGCCGACTACTTCCACCGGGCCGAGGGGCGACTCGGCGGGGTCGGCGTTGCGCAGGGCCATCCCCAGCGACGCGCCGATCAGGCCCAGACCGATAATGCTGACGCGGATCATCGCGGTTTACTCCCGTTTAGATTGCGGATGTCGGATGTCAGGCTCTACGCGGCTATGCCGCGCGCCAGGAGGCGGCAAGGAGTTTGTTCCTGGGAGGGCGTGGCCCTCCCAAACCCTCCCACGGGGTGAGGGGATGGAGAAACCTGGTTTCCCCATACCCCGGCTTGAGGGCATAGCCCACCCCACCCCTCCTGCGGACCGGCGCTGGGCATGGGCGCCGGGTGCGCGGGCCTCCGGCGCGCATCCGCGCGGGGGCGGCGTCCTCCCACACCCTCTCACCAGGTGGGGTATGGGGAAACCAGGTTTCCTCATGCGAGGCGCGGAGAGGCTTCGCCTCCTCCCCGCACCTCCTCCCAGTCCTTCATGCAGCTCCGCCACACAA
>DAOTYR010000211.1:0-8043 GCA_034434655.1 Chloroflexaceae bacterium | reverse complement strand
TGCGGGATCGGCGAGACCGCGTTGGAGGGTGGCGAGCAGGGCGGCGGCGTCACCCGCCCAGAGTGCCGCCGGGTCGAGCCACAAGCCGGGGAAGACGCGACTGCGCAGCGTGCCGTCGGCTTCGAGCGGCAGGGGGGTAAAGACCCCCTCGCGCAGTTCCCACCAGTCCACCCGGCGCTCATACGCCTGCGCCACCAGATACTCTGGCACGCCGCTGCGGGCGTAAACGCGCTTCTTGTCGTGCAGGTCGTAAGCGGCGCTGCTGGCGGCGACTTCGACAATCAGGTCGGGCGGCCCTTCGATGTAGTCGTCGCGAGTGACACGCGAGCGCCCGCCGTGGAGCGGTTCGAGGCGTAGGAGAGCATCAGGTTGATGCTCATTCTCGAGGTCGAGCAGAACCGTCGCATTGTCACTGAAATCTACACCTGGAGTTGCCGCTGCGTACATGATGATCCACCCCACGAGCAGGCTGTGCGGCTTGCCATGCTGCCGGTGGCGCGTTGGTGAAGCCACGTAAACGACCCCATCGATCAATTCGGCTCTTTTGATTTCGGGGTGCATCTGGTAGCGCCGGGCGAACTCAGCGCGCGTCAGGCGGTCGCCGGAGTGGAGCGGCGGTCGCTGGTCGGGCGGTGTGGCAACGGGGGCGCCGGCTGAGATTGCGCTCTCGACGCTCATATTATGCTCGTTCCCTGGTGATTGCGCACTATGGGAAGTATAGACGGTCGCTGCGCGCTGCGCAAGGGCAGGGAAAAGGCGGCAGGGTTACGTCAGCGTCGTCCGCCCGGCGACTGACGCCGCGGACGAGCCTCTGCGAAGCCCGCCGGCGCGGGCTCGACAGGCCACGCAGGTGGCCTTCGCACCAGCCGCGGCTCGCGCCGCACCCCGACGGGATGAACATCCTTCCTGGGAGAGCTGCGCCCTCCCAAACCCTCCCACCGGGTGGGGGTAGGGGGAAATCCGGTTTCCCTATACCCCTGCGTGAGAGCCAGGCCCGCCCGCGGGCGGAGCGCGGGGAAACCCGGTTTCCCTATACCGCCGGGGGCGCGTGCTGTTTCGGAATATGTTTGCCCACCTTCTCTATCTGCCCCTATAATGATCGCAGTGCAGAAAGGAGTGTATATGCGTGATCGTGTCGAAATTGAACTTGATGATGAGGGACGCCTCGTGCTCCCAGCGACGCTGGCGCACCGGCTGGGCCTGATGCGGGGAACGACATTGGTCGTTGAACAGGAAACCGCAGATTCAACCTATATCCGGGTGCAGCCGGCGACGCCGCTGGTCATTGAGAAGGGTGGCGTCTTCGTGATTACAGCAGTGGCGGAACAGCCGTGGGCTACTCTGCTGCACACGGAGCGCGAACGCCGCCTGGATGCGCTCTGGGGATCCCATCGTGCAGATCCTGCTTGACGCCTCGGTGCTGGTCGCTGCCAGCGTGGAGTCGCACCCGGAACACGCACGGGCGCTGCCGTGGCTACAGCGCATTCATGCGGGTGATGTGGTGGGGATCGTCGCCGCACATGCGCTGGCGGAAGTGTATGCCGTACTCACGCGTTTGCCGGTTCAACCGCGGATTACTCCGCAGTTGGCGCAGCAGGTGATCACGCACAACATCATTGACCGCTGCACGATCGTTGCGCTTACCCCCGATGACTACGCCCAGATCCTCAGGGATATGGCTGACCGTGGGTTGATCGGCGGCGTGATCTATGACGCTCTGGCCGTCTACACCGCGCGACAGGCCAGGGTGGATCAGATCGTCACCCTGAACGCCAAAGACTTCCGCCGGATTGATCCAGAGCTGAGTGACAAGATCATCGAACCTTAGACCAGCGTGTGTCGCCGGGCCTGCCGTCACGAAGGCATGCTGCGCAAGGGCAGGGAAAAGGCGGTAGGGTTACGTCAGCGTCGTCCGCCCGGCGACTGACGCCGCGGGCGAGCCTCTGCGAAGCCCGCCGGCGCGGGCTCGACAGGCCACGCAGGTGGCCTTCGCGCCAGCCGTCCATGCGGCTGCGCCGCACACCGACGGGATGAACATCCTTCCTGGGAGATCTACGCCCTCCCAAACCCTCCCACCGGGTGGGGGGATGGGGAAACCCGGTTTCCCCATCCCCCTGCGGGGCAGGGGCGTGGGGAAACCCGGTTTCCCTATACCCCCGCTTGAGGGCTGCGCCCTCCCAAACCCTCCCGCGGGCGGGGGTGTGGGGGAGTCCAGCCGTCATCGCCGGCGTCGGTCTCGCCAGGCCCGCCCGCGGGGCGGGGGCGTGGGGAAACCCGGTTTCCCTATACCCCCTGCGTGAGAGCCAGGCCCGCCCGCGGGCGGGGCGTGGGGAAACCCGGTTTCCCTATACCCCCGCTTGAGGGCTGCGCCCTCCCAAACCTTCCCGCGGGCGGGGGTAGGGGGGAACCTGGTTCCCCCATGTTCACGTTAGACCCCCATGCGGCTGCGCCGCACACGAAGGGGAATAAGATTCTTCTTGGGAGGGCGAAGCCCTCCCAAACCCTCCCAAGAAGGGCCTGTTTTCATACGATAACCCCTCCGCCCCTGCGGCCCCCCGATCATCCATCCACCCCGCGCCGCCGGTCGAGGAAGTCTTGCAGAATGATCGCGGCGGCGACCTGGTCAACCTGCTGTTTGCGCTTCTCGGGCTTGACGCCCAGTTCGCGGAGCAACTGGTCGGCGGCGGCGGTAGTCAGGCGTTCGTCGAAGAGGTGCACGGGCAGCCCCAGGCGTTCCTCAAGCTGCCGGGCGAACTGTTGTACCGCCCGGGCCTGCGGGCCAACCTCGCCCCGCAGCGTGAGCGGCAGGCCCACCACCAGTTCGCTGACGGCGTGTTCGGCGACCAGACGGGCGATGCGCTCCACGCACTGGCCGGCCGGGCGCGCGTTGATGGTGGTGAGCGGGGAGGCCAGACGCCCCTCGGCGTCGCTCAGGGCCACGCCAATGCGCCGCTCGCCCACGTCAAAGCCCATAATGCGCCGTTCGTCGCGGGCCATGGCGCCTCCGCCCTCAGGTTGAACGCCGCGGCGACGCCGCGCACCACCGGATGAAATGGTCTTTGAACAATTACTCCGCTATAGCCCGCGGAGGCGGGCTTCGCATTCCGTAGCCGAGGGCTTTAGCCCCACGGCCAGCCCGGCATACCGGATGAATTGCTCAAAGACCATATAACCTTGTTCCTCGAAGGGCTGCGCCCTCCCAAACCCTCCCGCGGGCGGGGAGGTGGGGAAACCGGGTTTTTCCCCACACCCCTGGCATTACCTGGCGACCTCCACCCCGATCTGCCAGCCGAAGCGCGGCATGCGCGCCACCTCGGGCAGGCGATAATCGCCGATCAGCCCCTGCGCCGCCAGGTCGCGGAGGGCGGCGTCGGCCTCCGGGTACGCTTTGCCGCGCACCGCCTCGCGCACCTGTTCCAGGACGGCGGGTTCGATTCCCCCCTGGCAGCGCGGGCTGACCGTATCGGGTTCAATGCTGCCGTCCACGAAGAGCGTCTGTCCATCCCAGCGCCAATCGCTGATCACCGGCGCGCGACACTCGCCCGGCTGGATCAGGCCCGCCCGGCGCAGTTGCTCGGTCACGACAGGACCGAACTGAGCCTGCAGGGGTTGATCCGGGGGAGTGGCGAGGGCGCTGTAGGTTGCCTGCACGGTGAGGGTGAACCGCGGATCGTTCGCGTCGGTCGGGGCGCCCAGGGGCGGATTGACGAACTGGTCGAAGCCCTGGAGTTGTTCCAGATCGCTGCGGCGAGGGGTGATCGCGCTGGAGTCGAGCCTCAGGCCGCGGGCCTGGGCCAGGCCGCCGAGTTGCCGGCGCGCCTCGGCGTCCAGTTGTTCGAGGGCCGGGGCGAGCAGCGGCTGGACATCGCGCTCCTTGACGAGGTACACCAGTTCCTCGCGGCCCCCGGTCAGGGGGGGGTGCTGCACCAGCAGGCTGCCCGCCGAAACATTGAAGGTGGGACCGCCGGGCGGCGTAATGCGGCGAATGGTGTTGGCCTCCACATTGGAGGCGCTCCCCGGCGAGCGGGCGGTGACCGTCACCTGGGCCTGGCCGCGGGTGGTCACGATCTGCGCGCCCTGGTCGGCGGTGGTGGCGGCGGGCACGAGCACATCGGCGGCGCTGATGAAGGGTGCCTCCCCCCCATCGGGGCGGGTGGCCACGAACTCGGTGCCCGCGGGCAGGAGAATGGCCTGCCCGCTGGAGTTGAGAATGGTCACCGGTCCCTCGGCGCTGCCCACGGGGGTGAGGGTGCCCTCGGCCACCGTGCCGGTGCTGGTTACGGCCACGGTGCTGACGATTGGCTCGGCCAGCACCGCGGTGCTGGAGACGCCGGCGCCGGGGCCGAGCAGGGGCACGGGCAGGCCGGTGAACGGCGCCGCGGTGGTGGCGCGGGCGGGCGGCGAGACCGCCACGGTCACGCGGCCGCCGAGGAAGAGGACCGCGCCAATCGCCGCCAGGAGCAGCACCAGGAGCGCGCTGAGGGCGTAGATCGGCCAGGGGCGCCGTCGCGTGGCCGGCGCGGGTTCGGGGCGGCGCGGCGCGGGCGCGGGCCGGGGCGGGGCAGGCTCGACGGTTGGGGCGGGCGGCGCGGCGGAGGCGCTCTCGGGCGTGGCGGCGACCTCGTCCTCCAGCGCCGCGCGGAGCACCTCATCGTCGCTGGCATCGGGGCCGGGCGGCGCGGCGCGCGGAACGGGGCGGGTCGCGTAGGGACTGGCGGAACGGATCGGGCGGTTGTCGGGACCCGGCGGCAGGACGCGGGCGTGTTGCACGGTCAGGGTTTCCAGGCCCGCCCGGCGGGCCGCCTGGATGACCTTCAGATCCGAGCTGATCACTGTCAGCGCCAGGCCCGCCATGGCGCCGTGCTTGCGGAGTTGCTCGGCGACCTCGGCGCGGCGCATCACCACCGCGCCCTCGGTGACCAGCAACTGCACCTGCCCGGCCGCGACGCCGCGCAACTTCTCCAGCACATCGGCGGCGCTGTCCTCGGGCAGCACCGGCACCACGGCCACAGGTTCCGTCGTCATGGCGCGCTCACTTTCGCCCCTGAGAGGCGACCAGTTCTGGCGCGCGGGCGATTGCCTCGGGGAGGCTGGCGGCGTCCTTGCCCCCGGCCTGGGCCATATCCGGGCGCCCGCCGCCGCCGCCGCCGATCATCTGCGCCAGGGCCTTCACCAGATTGCCCGCGTGGTAGCCCCGTTGCACCAGATCGGGGGTGACCATCGCCAGGATCTGCGGGCGTTCGCCCACCACCGCGCCGAGCACAATCACCGCGCTGCCGAGCTTATCCCGCAGCCAGTCGCCCATCTCGCGCAGACGGGCCGGGTCGTCGGCCTCCACCTGAGCCGCCAGGACAGCCACGCCGTCCACCTGGCGGGCCTGGGGGAGCAGGCTATCGAGCGAGGCGCGGGCGATGCGCGCGCGCAGGCCGGCCAGTTCCTGCTGGCGCTGGCGACCCTCGGCCATCAACTGGTCCACCCGGTCGGCCACCTGGGCCGGGGGCACGCCGAGGCGCTCGGCCAGGTCGCGCAGGAGCTGGGCCTGCTGTTCGACCCAGGCTTCGGCGCCGCGCCCGGTGAGGGCCTCGATGCGCCGCACACCGCTGCCGACGCTGCCTTCGCTGACGATGCGGATGAAGCCGATCTCGCCGGTGCGGCTGACGTGGGTGCCGCCGCAGAGCTCGCGGCTATCGCGGGTGGCGATGCGCTCGACGCCGTTCGCGCCGCGCTCGATGGTCACCACCCGCACCCGGTCGCCGTACTTCTCGCCGAAGAGGGCGATCGCGCCCTGCGCCATGGCCGTCTGGTAGTCGGTAATCTCCCAGTGGACCGCGCCATCGGCGCGCACCCAGGCATTGAGGCGCGCCTCGATCGCGCGCAACTGCTCGTGCTCCAGCGGGCGGGTATGGGTAAAATCGAAACGCAGCCGGTCGGGGGCGACCAGGGAGCCGGCCTGCGCGGCGTGTTCGCCGAGCGCGTCGCGCAGGGCGCGGTGGAGCATATGGGTGGCGGTATGGTTGCGCTGGATATCGGCGCGCCGCTCGGCGTCAACCGTCGCCCGCGCGACCTCGCCGACGGCGATGGTCCCCTCGGTGACCACGCCATAGTGCACGATCAGGCCGGGCACGGGGCGCAGGGTATCATCCACGCGCACCACCCCGGCGGGGCCGCTGATCAACCCGGTATCGCCCACCTGCCCGCCGCTCTCGGCGTAGAACGGCGTGCGGTCGAGGACGATCTGCACCTGGCGGCCCGGACCAGCCTCGCGCAGTTCATCGCCGGCCGAAACGATCGCCAGCACGCGGGCCTCGGCGCTGAGCTGAGTATAGCCCAGGAACTCCGTGGGGGGCAGGTTGGTCTCGGCCCAGACCTCGGCCTCGGCGCCGCGTTTGAACTGCGCCGCGGCGCGGGAACGCTGGCGCTGCTCGTCCATGGCCAGTTCGTAGCCCGCCTCGTCGACCACCAGGCCATGCTCGGCGGCGATCTTCTGCGTCAGGTCGAGCGGAAAGCCGAAGGTATCCTTGAGCACGAAGGCATCGGCGCCGGGGACGACCGTGCCGCCGGCGGCGCGCACCTGCTCGATCACCGCGGTGAGGCGCGTAATGCCGCCGTTGAGCGTGCGCAGGAACTGCCGCTCCTCGCTATCGGTGGCCTCGAGGATGAACTGGCGCCGGGCGCGCAACTCGGGGTACGCCGCGCCCATCTCCTCGATCACCGCATCAACCACCTCGGCGAAGAACGGCCGCTCGAAGCCGATTGTTCGCCCCTGGTAAACGGCGCGGCGCAGAATGCGGCGCAGGACATAGGAGCGCCCGCTGTTGCCGGGCAGCACCCCATCGGCGATCAAGAACGCGGTGGCGCGGCTATGGTCGGCGATGGCGCGATAGGGCGCCAGATTGGCCCGGTAATGGGCCGCATCGCCGCCGCGGGCGGCGATCACCCGATTGATAATCGTCGCCAGCAGATCGGTCTCATAGGTTGAATGAACCCCCTGGAGCACCATCGCCATACGCTCCAGGCCCATCCCCGTATCCACCGACTGCGCCGCCAGGCGCCGCATGGTCGCCCGGTCGTACTGCATAAACACCAGGTTCCAGACCTCGACATAGTCCGGGTCGTCGGAATTGACGCCCTCGGGGCGCATGCGCGACAGATCGTCGCCGATGTAGCAAGTAATCTCGGAGTTGGGACCACAGGGGCCAGTATCGCCCATGACCCAGAAATTATCCTTGCGCCCGAAGCGCAGGATGCGCGACGGATCGGCGCCCACCGCCTCCCACAGCTTCGCCGCCTCATCATCGGCGGGGATCTCCGCGTCGCCCTCGAAGACCGTGAACCAGAGCCGCTCGACGGGCAGGCCGAACTCGTGGACCAGCAGGTCCCAGGCGAAGCGAATGGCCTCGGCCTTGAAATAATCGCCGAACGAGAAATTGCCCAGCATCTCGAAGAAGGTATGGTGGCGCGGCGACGGGCCGACCTCTTCGAGATCGTTATGCTTCCCGCTGACGCGCAGACACTTCTGGGCGGTGACGGCGCGTTTGTAGGGGCGCTGCTCCAGCCCCAGGAAGACATCCTTAAACTGGACCATGCCCGAGTTAGCGAAGAGCAGGGTGGGGTCATCGGCCACCACGAGCGAGGAACTGGGCACGATGGCGTGGCCGTGACGCTCGAAGAACGTCAGGTAGCGCTCACGGATCTGGGCCGAGGAGAGTGTTTGCATACGGTTCTCAGGCTGGCGCGACCCGGCGAGGTGCGCCACTATCCGCGGATGGCGCCCCGGGGGCGTACAGTCGAACATTGTAGCGCATGGCGTTGGGAAGCGTCAACCCGGCTTCAAGACCATCTGGGGGCGATACCTTGCGCATAAGGCCCTGCGCGCGACACGGCCCCCCTCCCAACCTCCCCCCGCCGGGGGGAGGCTGGGAGGGGGGCTGAACCCTGCGAACGATGGTCACCTCAGCCGTCCATGCGACTCCGCCGCGCACCAAGGGGATGAAAAAAGGTTGTTCCTGGGAGGGCGCAGCCCTCCCAGACCCTCCCGTAGGT
>DAOTYR010000210.1:0-4388 GCA_034434655.1 Chloroflexaceae bacterium | reverse complement strand
CGGGGGTATGGGGGAACCTGGTTCCCCCATTTTCACGTTAGTCCCCGCCAACCTCCACCTCAACCGCATGGCGGGCGACGGGCTGCTCGCCGAGCACGCGCTGGCGCCAGCGTAGCGGGCCGAGGGCGCGCAGTTGTTCGGTCATGCGGTCCACGGCCTCGGCGAGCTGCTTGCCCTCGGAGGCGGCGGCCCAGACCAGTTGCACGCGCTCGTCCTCCACGCCGAACTGGCGCAGCATGGCCTTGAGCAGGGTGAAGCGCCGCAGGGCCTTGATATTGCCTTCGACGTAGTGGCACTCGCCGGGGTGGCAGCCGGCGATCAATACGCCATCGGCGCCCTCGCGGAGGGCCTTGAGCACGAACTCCGGCTCAACGCGGGCGGTGCACATCACGCGGATGGGACGCATCGTCGGCGCGTAGTGAACGCGCGCCGTGCCGGCCAGATCGGCGGCCCGGTAGGAGCACCAGTTGCAGAGAAAGCCGACGATGATGGGCTGAAACTCGTTCTCCACGGCAAACCTCCTCTACTGCGGCTCCAGCCAGAGCACCTCGGGCTGACGCGCGTCCCACAGGATGCCCTCGATCTGCGCGAGCACCTGGTCGCGGGTGAAGTGCGCCCCGCTGATCGCCGCGCTGGGACAGGCGGCCACACAGGCGCCGCATCCCTGGCAGAGGGCGGTGATCACCTCGGAGACCTTGCGATCCTCGTGGAAGGTAATCGCGTGGTAGGGGCAGAGGTTGTTGCAGATGCGGCAACCCGAGCAACTCGCGGCGTCAATACTGGCGCGCACGGGCTCCATCTTCATCACGCGCTGGCCGATCATGCCGGCCACCCGCGCCGCCGCCGCCGACCCCTGGGCCACCGACTCAGGAATGGCCTTGGGCCCCTGGCAGGCCCCGGCCACCAGGATGCCCTCGGTCATCGTCACCACCGGGTCGAGCTTGGCGTGGCGCTCGGTGAACCAGCCGTCGTAGTCGCATCCCAACCCGAAGAGGGCGGCGACCTGGCGGGCGTCCTTGCGCGACTCCATGCCGGCCATCAGAATGACCATATCCACGGGGATGCGCCGCTGCTTGCCGATCAGCGTATCCTCGACCTGGATAATCAACTGGCCCTCTTCACCGGGGCCGCGGGCGGCATCGGTGACCTCGGCCACCCGCCCGCGGATGAAGTGCGCGCCCTCGGATAGCACGCGATGGTAAAACTCCTCGTAGTGCTTGCCGGAGGCGCGAATGTCGATGTAGAAGTTGAACACCTCGGCCTCGGGCACCCGCTCGTGAACCAGATGGGCGAACTTGAGGGCGGCCATGCAGCAGGCCCGTGAGCAGTACTCGTGGTGGTTCTTGTCGCGCGAGCCGACGCAGTGAATGATACCGACACGTTTCGGCACAGTGACGCCGTCGCGCAGCACCACACGGCCCGCGGTCGGCCCGGCGGCGTTGACCATGCGCTCGAACTCCATACTGGTAAAGACATTGGCCAGGCGCCCGTAGCCGTACTGGGGCACGCGGCGAGCGTCGAACTGCTCGTAGCCGGTGGCGAGGATGATGTTGCCGACCTCCAGATCGACGATCGCATCCTTCTGGTTGAAATCGATCGCATCGGTCGGGCAGACGATCTCGCAGGCCCGGCACTTGCCGCGCTGGAAGAACGTACAGTTCGCCGTGTCAATCACCGGATACTTGGGCACGGCCTGGGGGAAGTTGCGGTAGACCGCCTTGCGGTAGCCCAGGCCCACCTCGAAGTTCTGGTCAATGATCCGCACCGGACACTTTTCGACGCAGGTGCCGCAGCCGGTGCATAGATCCTCCTTGATGTAGCGCGCCTTCTTGCGCACGCGCACCGTGAAGTTGCCCACGTAGCCATGGACGGAAATGACCTCGCTCCAGGTCATCAAGGTGATGTTGGGATGGTTGGCCACATCAACCATCTTGGGAGTAAGGATGCAGGCGGCGCAGTCGAGGGTAGGGAAGGTCTTATCGAGCTTGGCCATATGGCCGCCGATGGACGAATCGCGTTCGACCAGGTAGACGTGGTAGCCGGCGTTGGCCAGTTCGAGGGCCGCGGTGAGGCCGGCGATACCGCCGCCGACGACCAGGGTGTTGGGATTAATATCAACGTAGAGCGGCTCCAGCGGTTGCTGGCGCACCGCGCGGTCAACGGCGCCCTTGACCTGGGCCTTGGCCTTCTGCGTGGCCGCCTCGCGGTCATCGGTGGCCCAGGAACCCATCTCGCGGATGTTGGCCATCTCGAAGAGATAGGGATTCAGGCCGGCGCGCTGGCAGGCGCTGCGGAAGGTCTTCTCATGCATATGCGGCGAGCAGGCGGCGACCACGATGCGGTTGAGGCCAAGCTGCTGAATATCCTGCTCGATCAACTCCTGCCCCAGACTGGAGCACATGAACTTATAGTCGCGGGCCACGACGACGTTGGGCTGCGTGCCGGCCCACTCGGCGACCTCTTCGACCGCCACGGTATTGGCGATGTTATGGCCGCAGTGACAGACGTACACGCCAACGCGCTCGCCATGCCCGGCATCCGGCGTCGCGCGGGGGTCATGCCGGGCGCGATCGGGGGTCTCGGCGCTCATACTTCCTCCTCCGGCATCTGCGGAAGCGGCAGACTCTGGTCGCCACGGCGCGGCTTCCGTCGGGGGGCAGCCCCGGCGGCGGCGGGCGCGGCAGCGCCGATCTTCGCCAGGGCCGGGCGGGCATCAATAAACTCCTTGCCGATCCCCACCGCGGTGGGCGACAGGCCAAAGGCCAGCCCCATCAACTGGGTGAAGAAAAGAATGGGGATGCGGTACTCCGTGCCGAACAGACCGTTCACGCTCTCCTGGAAGGCGTCGAGGTTCAACTGGCACATCGGGCAGAGGGTGACGATCATATCGGCCTGGTAGTCGGCGGCGTTCTTGAGCAGACGGCGGATCAATTCCAGGGCCACGTCGCGGCTGATCTGGGTCATGTGCCCGCCACAGCAGTGGGCCTTGAGCGGAAAATCCACCACCGTGGCCCCAAGGGTGCGCATGAGCCGGTCGAGGGAGGTGGGATACTCGGGGTCATCGAAGCGCTCCTGGAAGCCGGGGCGCACCACCAGACAGCCGTAGTAGGGCGCCACGCGCAGCCCGTGCAGGGGCCGGCGCACCCGGGCGGCCACCTTCTCGTAGCCCACGTCGTTGACCATCACATCGAGCAGGTGGCGCACCCGCAGGCTGCCGGGTTCGTAACTCAGCCCGCCGGCGGCCAGGGCCTGGTTGACATCGCTGGCCAGGGCCGGCGACTCGCTCAGATAGTGTTCCACCTTGCTCAGGTTGAGATAACAGGCGCTGCAAGGGGCCACGAGCTGGCCCTTCGCGGCGCCGTTGGACCCGGTGGTCTGGCGCGCGGCCAGGGCCAGGTTGCGGCTGACCAGGGCATAGGCCCGCAGCCGATTGACGGCGATGAACTCCGTCGCCCCGCAGCAGTTCCAATCATCAACTTCGGCAAACTCAACCCCTAACTGCGCGGCCACCGCCATCAGCGATGTGTGGTACGCGCCAGCATTGCGCTCCAACGAGCAGCCTGGATAGTAGCCGTAGCGCATAAACCTCCCCCTAACGTGAACATAAGCCCTCGGCGAGGGGTGTGGGGAAACGGGGTTTCCCCACGCCCCCGCCCGCGGGAGGGTGTGGGCGCAGCCCTTGCGCAGGGGATGGGGAAACCAGGTTTCCCCATCCCCCCACCCGCGGGAGGGTTCGGGAAGGCGCAACCCTCCCAGGAGAACCTTTTTTCATCCCATCAGTGTGCGGCGGAGCCGCATGGGCGGCCGAGGTAAAAATCGTTCGCAGCGTTCAGCCCCCCTCCCAGCCTCCCCCCGCTGGGGGGAGGAGCCGGGTTCCCTCCCCCAGCGGGGGAGGGTCAGGGAGGGGGCAATGACCTTGCCTGCGGAGCCGCGACGCCGGTGGGACGCCCGCGCTCCCGGGCCGTTTTCATCGGGCGTTGTGCGCTATGCGCATGACCGTCTACCGTGAACATGGGGGGAACCAGGTTCCCCCATATCCCCGCCCGCGGGAGGGCCTCGCCCTCGCGCAGGGGGACGGGGAAACCGGGTTTCCCCATCCCCCCACCCGCGGGACGGGGAGGGCGCAGCCCTTGCGCAGGGGGATGGGGAAACCGGGTTTCCCCATCCCCCCACCCGGTGGGAGGGTTTGGGAGGGCGCAGCCCTTGCGCAGGGGGATGGGGAAACCTCTATCCCCCCGCCCGGTGGGAGGGTCTGGTCAGGGTAGCGTGGCACATCGTTTTCTGAAGCAGGGGCATGGGGGAAACCTGGTTTCCCCATGCCGTCACGTCCTGTGTACCCCAAGGAGACACACCATATGGAAGCATCAGCCAACCCTGAGGAGACCCGT
>DAOTYR010000209.1:0-2629 GCA_034434655.1 Chloroflexaceae bacterium | reverse complement strand
TAGGGGGCGCACGATAGGTTCGCACTTACCGCTCAAACACCACCCGGCCCTCGACGAGGGTCATGGCTGCGGTGATGGCGGGAAGCTCGGCGGGAGTACTGCGGAAGGGGTCGCCGGTCAGCACCGCGAGGTCGGCCAGCATACCGGGGGCGATGCGGCCCTTCTCGGCGCCTTCGCCGCTGGCCAGGGCCGGTCCGACGCAGTACGCCTCAAGCGCCTCGGCGACGCTCAGTCGCTGCTCGGGATACCAGCCCCCCTCGGGGTAGCCGTTGGGGCGTTGCCGGGTCACCGCGGCGTGGAGGCCCATCCAGGGGTTCATCGTCTCCACCGGCGCGTCGGAGCCGAAGGCCAGGATGGCCCCCGTGTCGCGCACGCTGCGCCAGGCGTAGGCCAGGGCGCAGCGGCTGCCCCACAGGGCCTCGGCCATCTCCATGTCACTGGTGGCGTGGATCGGCTGCATGGAGGCGATGACCTCGAGGGGGGCCAGGCGGCCCACATCGCGAGGGTGCAACACCTGCACATGTTCGATGCGGTTGGGCAAGGTCAGCGGCGGCGCGGCGGCGCTGGCGGCGCGCCGGTCGGCGGCGGCGCGCTCGAGCGCATCGAGCACGCGCCGGTTGGCCGCATCGCCGATGGCGTGAACGGCCACGGCGATGCCGTGGGCATTGGCGCGGCGAATGATCGCTTCGAGCGTCTCCGGGTCGATCGTGGCGATGCCGGTGTGGCGGCGGCCTTCGTAGTGGGTGAGCATCTCGGCGCTTTCGGAGCCGAGGGAGCCATCGGCGAAGAGCTTGAGCCCGCCGATCCGCAACCAGCGATCCCCCAGGCCGCTCCGCAGACCGAGCGCGATGGCGGCCTCAAGCTGAGGTTGGGCCAGATGGACCAGACAGCGCAGGGGCAGTTCGCCCCGCGCGCGCAGGGTCTGCAGATCGCCCAGCGTCTCGGGCGCCGTGGCATGGTCGGGGGTTGGGGGCACGTGGATCGAAGCTATGCCGTAGCTGAGGGCCTCGTTGATCGCCAGCCGCAGGGCGCTGAGGCGTTCCGTCACGGTCAGTGCGGGTTCCACCCGGCGCACCAGCTCCATGGCCGTCTCGATGAGAATACCGGTCGGCTCGCCGTCGCGATCGCGCTGGATCATGCCCCCGGGCGGATCGGGCGTCGTGGCGTCGATGCCGGCGAGCCGCAGGGCCAGGCTGTTGACCCAGAGCGAATGCCCGTCTTTGCGGAGCAGCACGGCGGGGCGTTCGGGGCACACGGCGTCGAGATCGGCGCGGGTGGGCCAGCGGCGGCCCCAGGTCACGTGATCCCAGCCGCTGCCGCGCAGCCAGGCCCCCGCCGGAAGGGTGACGGCCCGGTCGGCAATGAGGCCGAGGGCCTCCTCCAGGCTGGCCACGCCGGCCAGGCGCACCTCCATGCTCGCCAGGCCCTGCAAGGTGATATGCACGTGCGCGTCGGTGAGCGCCGGCACCACCGCGCGGCCCTGCAAATTGAGCGCATCGCCGCGCAGACCGGCAACCGCCGCCTGCACCCGCCCGACGCTGCCCACCGCGTAGATGCGCCCGTCACGAATGGCCAGCGCCTGCGCGGTAGGCGCCTCGGCGGTGAAGGTGTAGATCGGACCGTTGTAGAGAACCAGAACTGAAGCCATAGCCTGCTCCGCGCCCCGAGACAAGCATTCGCGCCGTGGGCATGTGATGTATCGTACTCCCGGTGGGAAGGAGCTGTCAAACAGCAGGACGCGCTCGGTGGAGGGGTGCGGGGAGGCTTCGCCTCCCCGCATACCCCTTTTCCTGCCCGTGGTGACCAGGCGGCCTGGCGCAACACCCACGGCCCTCCCGCCGCGGGTGAGCAACAACCGGTTGGTGGAGGGTCTGCGGCCCTCCATTTCTCCCCGCCGCAAGGCGACCGCGCACGTCCTGTCAAACAGAGGGACACATGTTCATCTGGTATGCCGGGCTGGCCGTGGGGCTAATGGTCTTTGAGAAATTCATCCAGTATGTCGGGCTGGCCGTGGGGCTGAAGCCCTCGGCTATGCGAGGCGAAGCCCGCCTGCGCGGGCTAGAGCGGAGTAATTGCTCAAAGACCATCACAACTGGTCTCACCTGCGGCCACCCACAGGCCCGGGAGCGCGGACGGCCCGCCCGCGTGGCCTCTCCGCGGGCAAGATGCCCGCGCTCCCAGCCTATGTTCATGTTCGCCGCCCGTGCGGCTCGCGCCGCACCCCGACGGGATGACCATAGGTTCTTATTGGGAGGGCGCAGCCCGCCCAAACCCACCCGGGGGCGGGGGCGTGGGGAAACGGGGTTTCCCCATCCTCCTGCGTAAGGGCCAGGCCCACCCGCGGGCGGGGGCGTGGGGCGTGCTGGCCGCTACTCTCCCCTCGCTTTGGCCAGGCCCACCCGCGGGCGGGGGCGTGGGGAAACCCGGTTTCCCCATCCTCGTGCACACGGGCTGCGCCCTCACCTTCCCGGGGGTGGGGGCGTGGGGAAAGGGGGTTTCCCCATCCTCCTGCGTGAGGGCCAGGCCCACCCGGGGGCGAGGGCGTGGGGAAACCCGGTTTCCCCATCCTCCTGCGTGAGGGCCAGGCCCACCCGCGGGCGGGGGCGTGGGGCGTGCTGGCCGCTACTCT
>DAOTYR010000208.1:0-3116 GCA_034434655.1 Chloroflexaceae bacterium | reverse complement strand
TGTGCGGCGCAGCCGCATGGATGGCTGAGGTGAACATAGGCTACGAGAGCCAATACCTTCCACCTCAGCGCATACGGCGCCCCGGCCCCCCTCCCAACCTCCCCCCGCTGGGGGGAGGCGCCGGACTCCCTCCCCCTAGCGGGGGGAGGGCTGGGGAGGGGGGCCGTCACCTGCGTTGCAACCGATTGCCGCTTGAGCGGGGGGCATGGGGAAACCGGGTTTCCCCATACCCCCACCCGCGGGAGGGTTTGGGAGGGCGCCGCCCGCACGCAGGGGCATGGGGAAACCGGGTTTCCCCATGTTCACGTTAGAGTACGAGTGCGCCATGCGCATCGCCTTTCTCACCGTGGGCGACCCGTCCCGGCTGACGGGGGGCTACCTCTACCACCGTGAGGTGTTCGCCCGCCTGCGCGCCCGGGGCCTGAGCGTGACCGAGATCAGCGCCTCTGGCGCGGACGTGGCGGCGCAACTGGCCGCCGCGCCGGGGCTGGGCGCGCGTTTCGACCCGGCGCCCTTCGATGTGGTGGTGGTGGACGCCCTGGCGCGCGCTGTCTGCGCCCCCTGGCTGGACGAGTGGCGCGCCCGGCGGCCCCTGGTGGCCATGGTCCACGAACTGCCGAGCGTGGCGGCGGGCGAGCACACCCATCACCGCGCCTCCACGCCCCCTTCCCCCTGGGAGGCCCCGCTGCTGCGCGCCGACCGGCTGATCGCCGTGAGCGAGGACGGCGCGCGCCTCCTGATTGAGCGGGGGGTAGCGCGCGAGCGGATCAGCGTCGCCTCGGGGGGGTGCGACCGGTTGCCCCCGCGCCCCGGCGGGCCGCCCGCCGGCCCCCCATGGTCGGCGCTCTGCGTGGCGCAGTGGATCCCGCGCAAAGGCGTGCTGGACCTGGCGCGCGCCTGGGGCCGCGTCGCGCGTCCGGGCTGGCGCCTGGAGCTGGCCGGCGAGTCGGACGCCGACCCGGCCTACGGGGCGGCGGTGCGCGCGGCGCTGGCCGCCGCGCCACCGGGCAGCGTCGCCGCCCACGGCGCGCTGAGCGACGCCGCGCTGGCCGCGGCCTACGCCCGGGCCAGCTTCTTCGCTCTCCCTTCGCGCTACGAAGGCTACGGCCTCGTCTTCGCCGAGGCCCTGGCCGCCGGGTTGCCGGTGGTCGCCCGCGCAGTGGGACCGTTGCCGGAACTCGTCGGCCCCGACGCGGGGCTGCTGGCGCCCCCCGACGACGACGTGGCCCTGGACGCGGCCCTGGCGCGCCTGATGGACGACGCGGCCCTGCGGGAGCGTATGGCCGGGGCGGCGCGGGCGCGGGCCGCCGCCCTGCCCACCTGGGAACGCTGCGCCGCCGCGTTCCTCGGCGCGCTGGAGGCCGCCATCGCCGCGCGGCGGAGATCGTAAACCGCCGGGCAGCTCGGGCCACGCCGGGCCTGCGCGCGACGCGCGGTTCCGTTCGCGGCTACGCTGCGGGCATGAAGCCGAGGGTCCGGGCGGCCTCGCGGTAGGCGGCAAGGCTGCCCGCATCCCAGAGCACGAAGCGCACCAGGGTCACACTGCCGCCCGCGGCGAGAGCCTCGCGCGCGGCGGCCAGGGCCACCCGCGCGGCCTCCTCCACCGGGTAGCCGAAGATGCCGGTGCTGATACTGGGGAAGGCCACGCTGGCCAGGCCATGCCGCGCGGCCAGGGCCAGGCTGCTGGTGTAAGCCGCGGCCAGCAGGCGCGCCGAGGTCGCCGGGTCGTCGGCGCGGTAGACCGGGCCGACGGCGTGGATGATGTGGCGCGCGCGCAGGGCGAAGCCGGGGGTGATGCGGGCCTCGCCGGTGGGGCAGGGGGCCAGGGGCCGGCAGGCGGCCGCGAGCGCCTCGCGCCCGGCGGCGCGGAAGATCGCCCCGCAGACCCCGCCGCCTTCGGCCAGGGCCTCGTTGGCCGCATTGACGATCGCGTCCACGTCCTGCGCGACAATGTCGCCCCGCGTCAGTTCAAGGGTGGCGGGGCCGATCTGGTAGCGATCCATGGTGCCGCTCCGTTTCGACTCTCATGATGGCCTTGGCGGCCTCGCAGCGCGCGCTACCGCAGCGCTGGATCCATCGTGCCGCTCGGTTTCAACTCTCATGATAGCCATCCATGCGGCTCCGCCGCACCCCAACGGGATGAACATCCTTCCTGGGAGGGCTGCGCCCTCCCAAACCCTCCCACCGGTTTCCCCATTCCCCTGCGGGGCGTGGGCGCGGGGAAACCCGGTTTCCCCACACCTCTGCTCCAGCAGCCTAGGTTCACGTGAGACGGTCATGCGCATGGCGCACACCGCCCAATGACCATGACCTGGGAGCGCGGGCGTCCCGCCCGCGCCACGGCTCTGCGGGCGCGGCGCCGGCCCCCTCCCTGACCCTCCCCCGCTGGGGGCGGGAACCCGGCGCCTCCCCCCAGCGGGGGGAGGTTGGGAGGGGGGCTGAACCCGGCGCGCGATGGTCACCTCAGCCGTCCATGCGATTCGCGCACACCGCCCGATGAACATCGCCTGGGAGCGCGGGCGGCCCGCCCGCGTCGCGTCTCCGCGGGCACGGTGACGGCCCCCCTCCTAACCTCCCCCCGCTGGGGGGAGGGAGTCCGGCGCCTCCCCCCAGCGGGGGGAGATTAGGAGGGGGGTTCAGCGCCGCATGCGCGTAGGTGAGCAGCCTATGTTCACGTTAGGAAAAGGTGGAGCAGCGCGGCAGACGCGAACGATGCACATTTGAAACATGCCGCAAACACCCGGATATAATTCTATATCCTCGGCATTCCCGCGACATCCAGGAGGCGCGCATGGATTCCTCGTCCATCACCCCCGGCAGCATTCTTCGAGGTCCGCTCTGGCCCGAGCCGATCCAGGTTGATATGGTCGAAGATATGGGCGACTATGTGCGCATCGTCGGCGCAACGGTGCGCTCGCGCCAGCATATTGACCAGTGGCTGAGCCGCGCCGAACTGAGCGCTATTGCATCGGAACAGGGCGCATCCCATTTCGGCGCCGATCCCCGTCACTTTTTCCTGGCAATTGAAGCCTGTCGCTATCGCCTGGCATCGCTCTATGACCCGCTGCTGGCGATGCACACCTCCAAGGTAGACCCGCTGCCGCATCAGATCGAAG
>DAOTYR010000207.1:0-10376 GCA_034434655.1 Chloroflexaceae bacterium | reverse complement strand
GCCCTCCCCCAATTCACCCCTCGGCGCCATTGCCGCGATCGCGTTCCTTGGGCGGGCGCCCGGTGCGAATATTGCGCAGCGAGTGGATGGTAGCGGCAATCGCGCGGTCGGCCCACCCATAGATCGTCGGGCGGCTCTTGCGCAGCTCCTCGGCGATCTGGGTCACGTTAGTGCGGTATTCCGGATCGAACGTGGCAAGGTTGATCCGTGCCGAGGCGACAATCTGCTGGATCTCCTCCTCGGTCAGCCCATGTTCACGGATGAGCTTTCTGGCGCGCTTGCTCGAAACGTCAAGCTGCATGGGTTGCTCCTTGCCAACGCTCCGCCCGCGTCATGCCCGTCCTTAACCCAATACCTTGCACATAACCTCTTCGCCCCCACCCCAACCCTGCCCCGCTGGGGGGAGGGAAGTGGGTGCCGCCCCCCAGCGGAGGAAGGTTGGGAGGGGGGCCGTGGCGCGCGCAGCGCCTTATGTGCGAGGTATTGGTCCTTCACCCGCACTCCGGGCCGCCGGGATGCGCGGTTGCGCGATCAGACTGACGCGGACGCTTATGCCCCGCTCGATTATGAGGTGTAAATCTTTATTATCATACCATGCGCCAGACAGGCTGTCGAGTCGCGCGTGTAAACAGTATCCGGGGGGATGGCGGGCGCGCATCGCCACTGTGGATAACTATCCCCCTAGAGCACCATAAAGCACTAAGAACCATGTTCGCCCCCAGGCTGAAACGGCGCTTTATGGCTCATGCGCTGCATGATAATGTTTGACATGGAGCATCATGATCGACAGAAAGTATTGTAAAGTTTTGTTTCAGACGTTATTGCGCCTGGCGCGCCATGGTACAATTGGCGGCGGAGGTCTCTCATGGTTGAATCGATTGACCATCGCCTGCGGCAGCGGGAGTATCTGTTGCAGATCAGCCGCGCGATGACCGCGCAACTCGATCTGGTAAGCGTTCTCTCGCTCGTGATCACCTATGCCGTAGAGATGACCGCCGGAACCTCAGGGCTGATCGCGCTGTACGATGAGGAGGGCAGCGACGAGTTACGGATTCGCGCCTCGGCCCACCTGTCGCGTGAAGACTGGCCCGCCTTTGCCCGCCTGTTGACCCTGCCGCTTGCCGAGATTCCGCGGCGGGGCGAGGCGGTGCTGCGGGAGATCGCCGCCGATACGGGGTTGACCCTGCGCCAGATGATCGCCCTGCCCCTCGTGCTGCGCGATACGCCCGTTGGGGTGATCTACGTGTTTCGCGCGGCCCTCAATGTGGCCTTCTCGGCCAATGACCGCCAGGTGCTGCAGGATTTCGCCGATCAGGCCGCCATCGCCGTGTTCAACGCGCGTCTCTACCAGAGCGTCCTGCGCGAGAAGCAGCGCCTCGATGCGACCATCGAGCAGTCCGCTGACGGGGTGATGATCATTGATAGCCGCTGGAGGATCGTTACCTTTAACAAGGCGATGGAGCAACTCACCGGCTGGTCGCGCGAAGAGGCCATCGGGCGGCCCTGCGCCGAAGTGCTGGCCATCCACAACCCCCAGGGGGTCAATATCTGCCTGGTGGATTGCCCGCTCAATCGCCTGCCGTATCTGGCCAATCCGGTCGTCGAGGGCCGCATCGTCACCCGTGATGGGCGCGAACTGTTCGTGCAGAGCCGCTACGCGCCCCAGCGTGGCCCGCAGGGGCAGTTCCTCGGCGCGATTGCCAATGTGCGCGATATTACGGCCCAGAAACAGGAAGAGGAGTTGCAGAATACCTTCATTTCAGTGATTTCGCACGAGTTGAAAACTCCGGTGAGCATCATTAAGGGCTACGCCGGCACCCTGCGCCGCGAGGATGTGACCTTTACGCCGGAACAGTACCGCGAGGGCCTGGCCGTGATCGAGGAAGAAGCCGATCGCCTGGCGCGCCAGATCCAGGATCTGCTCGATGTTTCGCGCCTGACGGCCGGTGGTCTGCGCCTTGAACTGACCGATGTCTCCCTGCCGCTGCTCGCCGCCGAGGTGGTGCGCGGCTTCGCCGCCACCGCCGGCGAGACGCACCAGTTCGAACTGCGCTTTCCCGACGATATGCCGCCGGTGCGCGCTGATTATGAGCGCGTGCGCCAGGCGCTCAGCAATCTGGTCTCGAATGCGGTGAAGTACAGCCCCGACGGCGGCACGATCCGCATCGGCGGCTGGAATGAGCAAGATTACGCGGTCTGCTATGTGTCCGATCAGGGGATTGGCATTCCGCCCGAGGAGCAAGAGGCGATCTTTCGCCGCTTCTATCGCGTGGATAACCGCCTGGCCCGCGAGACGCAGGGGAGCGGTCTCGGCCTCTTCCTCACCCGCGCCATCGTCGAGGCCCACGGCGGGCGCATCTGGGTCGAGAGCCAGGTGGGCAAGGGGTCGCGCTTTGTGTTTACCCTGCCCCTCGGGCGCCGCAAGCTGGTGGATCTGCGCCGCGACGCGGAGGCTGAAGGCGCCCGTTCCCATACGTAGCGCCTGCCTGAACCTCTCCTCCGCGAGGGTGCGGGGGCGCGCGGCGCTCCCAGGAACGCTCTGCCCGCACTTGTCTGGCGGGGGCGGGGAAAGCCGGGTTTCCCCCTTGCCTGCCGGGTGGTTCAACCCGCAAGGGCGGCGTTGATCACCAGGAGAGCCACGCCGTTCTGCAAGGCGTGGTACAGCACCCCGGGCCAGATCGATCCGCTGCGTTCGCGCAGGTAGGCGAGGATCAGGCCGATGACGAACAGCCCCGGCAGCAACTGCGGGATCACGTGCACCAGGGCAAACACCGCCGCGTTGAGGAGTATGGCCAGCGCCGGGCCGAGGTCGCGGCGCATGAGGGGATAGACCAGGCCCCGAAAGAATAACTCCTCAGCACATGGCACCACGCCTGCCACCAGGATCAGCAGCAGGATCAACTCGGCGGGCGCCAGCGCCGCGCCGCCGGTGAGCGCCTCGACCTGCGGGTTCTCGAAGCCGCCCATGAGCAGGCCGACTGTCGCGTTGACCAGCGCCAGGGCCAGCATGCCCGCCACGAAGAGCGGCGGCACCAGCAGCAGGCTCAGCCGGTCGGGCGGGCCCAACCCCAGCGCGGCCCGCCCGGCGCGCCGCCCCACCAGGGCATAGATCCCGCCAATCGCGGCCAGGTAGATGCCCAGGCCCACCACATACACTGCCGGTGAGATCAGCCGCTGCTCCAGGGTCAGGCCGAAGGCTCCCAGCAGGCCGCGCGCCAGCAACCCCAGCGCCGCCGCGACCACGACGATCAGCAGCACCACACCACCCACGTCACGCCAGGTCCACGGCGGCGCGGGCGGCGCCGGCGCGGGCGGCGGCGCGGGAACGGCGGTCATGGGGTCGGGCTTCATACCGACGACAGCAAGGTGTTGACCCGCGCCGGGGTGGTGGCCTCGTAGGCGGCAATGGCCTCCTCCTGCTGCAAAATGAAGCCAAGCTGGTCCACGCCGTTAACCAGGCAGTGTTTGGCGAAACCGTCAATCGGAAAGCTCACCGCCCGACCGCCGGGCAGGACTACCTGCTGGTTCGGCAGATCAACCGTCACACTGGTGTCGGGGTCGGCTGCGATATGCCTGAGCAGGTCCTGGTGGCTGGCTTCATCGATCACAATCGGCAGCAGGCCGATCTTGAGACTGTTGTTGCGGAAGATGTCGGCGAAGGAGAGGGCGATCACGGCCTTGAAGCCATAGCCCTGCAAGGCCCAGGGGGCATGCTCGCGCGAACTGCCGCAGCCGAAGTTGCGCCCGGTGACCAGCACGCTCGCCCCGGCGGCCTCGGGCCGGTTGAGCGGAAAGTCGGGGTTGGGCGCGCCATCGGGCAGGTAGCGCCAGGCCTTGAACAGCCCCTCGGCCAGGCCGCTCTTGTCGGTCACCTTCAGGTAGGCCGCGGGGATGATCTGGTCGGTGTCAATGTCATCGGCCACCAGGGCGACGACCTTCCCGCGAAAGGTAGTAACAGGCTCCACGGGTCCCTCCTGCATAGAAACATCGGCTCAGGCGTTGGTGACAGCATCCAGCATGGTGCGTGGGTCGGTGACCACGCCGGTAAGGGCCGTGGCGGCCGCGGTGAGCGGGCTGGCGAGCAGGGTGCGCGCGCCCGGCCCCTGGCGGCCCTCGAAGTTGCGATTGCTGGTGGAGAGGGCGTATTTGCCGGGCGGCACCTTGTCGTCGTTCATGCCCAGGCAAGCCGAGCACCCCGCCTCGCGCCATTCGGCGCCCGCGGCGCGGAAGATCTCGTGCAACCCCTCGGCCTCGGCCTGCCGCTTCACCTGCTGGCTGCCCGGCACGACCATCACCCGCACGCCCTCGGCTACCTTGCGGCCCTTGAACAACGCCGCCACCTGCCGCAGGTCGCTGATGCGCGAGTTGGTGCAACTGCCGATGAAGACCACGTCAACCCTGTGGCCCAGCAGCGGTTTGCCCGGCGCCAGGCCCATGTAGCTCAGGGCCTTGTCGAGGGCCTGGCGGCTGCTGGCGTCGGGCAGTTGCTCGGGGCTGGGAATGGCGGCGTCAATCGGCATGCCCATGCCGGGGTTGGTGCCGTAGGTGATCATCGGCGCCAGCGTGCTGGCATCGAGGAACATCTCTTTGTCGAAGCGCGCCTCGGGGTCGCTGGGCAACTGGCGCCAGCGCGCCACCGCGGCTTCGAAATCGGCGCCCTTCGGCGCGTAGGGGCGCCCGGCCACATACTCGAAGGTCGTCTCGTCGGGGGCGACCATGCCCGCCCGCGCGCCGCCTTCGATCGACATGTTGCAGATGGTCATGCGCTCCTCCATCGAGAGCGCCCGAATGGCCTCGCCCATGTACTCAAACACGTGCCCGGTGCCGCCGCCAACCCCGTACTTCGCGATGATCGCCAGAATGATGTCCTTGGCGGTCACCCCCGCTTGCAGGCGCCCCTCTACCCGCACAGCGCATGTCTGCGGACGATACTGGAGCAGGCATTGCGTGGCCAGCACATGAGCGACTTCGCTGGTGCCGATGCCGAAGGCCAGCGCCCCGAAGGCCCCGTGGGTGGAGGTGTGGCTATCGCCGCAGACGATCGTCATCCCCGGCTGGGTCAATCCCTGCTCCGGGCCGATCACGTGGACGATGCCCTGGTTGGCGCTCCCCAACTCGTAGAGCGGAATGCCGAACTCGGCGCAGTTGGCGCGCAGCCGTTCCAACTGCGCGATGGCCTGGGGATCGATGACCGGAATGACGCCCAGCGCGTTGCGCGGCGTCGTCGGGGTGGAGTGGTCCATGGTGGCGAGGGTGCGATCGGGGCGACGCACGCGCAGGCCACGCTGGCGCAACTCGGTAAACGCCTGTGGCGAGGTGACCTCGTGGATCAGATGCAGGTCAATGTACAGCACCGCCGGGGTATCGGCGGTTTCGGGGCGCACCACGTGCGCGTCCCATACTTTGTCGAAGAGGGTCCTTGACTGGTTCATCACGCTTCCTAACATGAACATAAGCCCTCGGCGAGGGATGTGGAGAAACCGGGTTTCCCCACGCCCCCGCCCCGCAGGGGGATGGGGGAACCCGGTTTCCCCATCCCCCTGCGCAAGGGCCAGGCCCTCCCCAACGCTCCCGCGGGCGGGGGTATGGGGGAACTGGCTTTCCCCATCCCCCTGCGCAAGGGCCAGGCCCTCCCCAACGCTCCCGCGGGCGGGGGGTATGGGGGAACCTGGTTCCCCCATGTTCACGTCAGGCGCAGGCCGGCTTCGCAGGACCGTAGCCCGCGGCTTATGGTCTTTGAGGAATTCAATCCGGTATCCCGCGCTAGCCGTCGGGCTAAAGCCCTCGGCTAGGGGATGCGAAGCCCGCCTGCGCGGGCTAGAGCGGGGTAATTGTTCAAAGACCATGAGCCGCCGGGCAGAGGTGAACGCCCCTCGCCAGACTCGTGTTGACGCCCGACTCGCGGCTGGACTATAATGCTCCTGTTATGCTGGTTGCGGCCCCGCCCCATCGCGGATAGATGCCCTGACAAAGCCGGGGCGAGTCTGTCGCTACGGAGGAATGGCGGGGTGGCGCAGCCTCCCAGCGGTACATGGCATGGATACATGAAGGCCTGGTTCAGGATCGGGCGTTCTAGCTTGAGCGTTGCTCCACATCTCCACAGCTCTACCCCTCCACAGAACCGGTCCGGAGAACTGGAGAGCTATGGAGTTGAAGGCTGGATTGTCACGATCGTTTGAACCTTGCCTGAGGCGGAGAATTGCACATGAGCAGCGTCTCGGGGCAGCGCGGGCGCAAGGTGACCGCGCGCAAGCAGAATCCTCTCACCATCTTCTACCTCGTTGTTGGCGCCATCGCGCTCATCGGGATAGCCGGTCTTGCCACCTGGCTCTTGCGTAACCGCGCCAACCCGCCAGTTGCCGCGCCCACCGTTCCAGTGGGCCAGACGGACGAAGGCTTCTGGTACAAGGGCAACCCCGAGGCGCCGTTGACTGTCACCGAGTACGCCGATTACCAGTGCCCCTCGTGCGCCTACTACGATCGCAACATGGCCCCGATCATCTCCCGCGACTACATCGAGACCGGCAAGGTCAGGTTCGTCTACCACGAAGTGCCCCTCGACAGCCACCGGCACGCCGTGGCCGCCGCCGCCGCCGCCCGCTGCGCCGGCGAGCAGGGCAAGTTCTGGCAGATGCACGATATGCTCTATCTGAACCAGCAGCAGTGGTCCCCCCTCAATAACGTGCAAAATGTCTTTAGCGGCTACGCCGGGCAGTTGGGCCTCGATCGCGCCGCCTTCGACGCCTGTATCAGCAACGGCGCCCAGGCCCAGGCCGTTACCGCGGCAGCCGAGGCGGCCTTCGCCGCCGGGGTGAACGCCACGCCGACCTTCAACGTCAATGGCCGGATCGTGGATATGCGCGAACTTCCCGGCGCCATCGAGGCGGCCCTGCGGGCCGCCGGCCAGTAGCCGCCCATTGACAGCCCGTATCCGCGCCGCTATAATGCCGCGACTCTTGCCACAGCCGTCCATGCGGCTGCGCCGCACACGAACAGGATGAACATAGGTTCTTCCTGGGAGGGCTGCGCCCTCCCAGACCCTCCCGCGGGTGGGGGAATGGGGAAACCCGGTTTCCCCAGCTCCAGCAGCCTATGTTCACGTTAGCAGCGCAGAAATCAGGTGCCTCGTGCGTAACCGGGAACTTGTTTCGCTCATCCTCATCGCGGTCGTCGCGGCCCTGGCCCTCTGGATCAACCTGGTCCCCGGCCAGACGTTCCTGGGTCGCGATGTCAGCTTCCGCCTCGGTCTCGACCTGCAGGGCGGTATCCAGGTGTTGCTGCGCTCGACTGACCCCGAGACCACCCCGGACGAGATGGAAACCGCCCGCCGGGTGATTGAACGCCGCATCAATGCCCTCGGCGTCGGCGAAACGGTGGTGCAACTCGCCGGCAACGACCGCTTGATCGTCGAACTGCCCGGCGTCGAGAACCCTGAACAGGCCATTGATACCCTGCGCGGCACCGGGCGGCTCGAGTTCATCGACTCGCAGGGCCAGTTCCTATCCCCCGGCACCGTCGTGCGCACCAGCAACAGCCCCAACCCGCCCCAGTTGAGCGCCACCGAGGGCGTGACCGAAACGGTTGATCCCGCTACCCTCGGCCCGATCTACCAGAGTATCACCGATGGCGCCGATCTCGATACCGGTTCGGTCCAGCCAACCATTTCCCAGACCGGTGTCGCCAGCCGGCCCGCCGTGTCCTTTACCTTCCGCGGCGAATCGGCCACGCGCCTGGCCCAGTTCACTGCCGGCAACATCGGCCAGCCGATGTGCATCGTCCTCGACAATCGCATCGTCAGTTGCCCCGTGGTTGACGCCGCGCTGACGGATGGCTCCGGGGTGATTACCACCAACAGCGTTGAGGATCGTGACGCCATCCTCAATCAGTTGAAGTACGGCGCGCTCCCCGTGCCCCTGGTCGTGGAAACCACCCGCTCGATTACCGCTACCCTGGGGCAGGAGTCGGTCCAGGCCAGCATTGTCGCCGGTACGGTGGGCCTGGTGGTGGTGGCCCTGTTCATGATCCTGTTCTACCGCTTCCCCGGCGTACTGGCGACCCTCGCCCTGGTCATTTACACCCTGATCAGTTTTGCGATCTACCGCTTTGTGCCCATCACGCTGACCCTGCCGGGCATCGCCGGCTTCGTGCTCTCGATTGGACTGGCAGTGGACGCGAACGTGCTGATCTTCGCCCGGCTCCGCGAGGAGTACCGGCGCGGACGCGACATCCGCAGCGCCCTCGAACTGGGCTTCGAG
This sequence comes from Chloroflexaceae bacterium, assembly GCA_034434655.1. Classification (GTDB taxonomy): domain Bacteria; phylum Chloroflexota; class Chloroflexia; order Chloroflexales; family Chloroflexaceae; genus JACAEO01. Next base: position 2,121 of record DAOTYR010000207.1, on the reverse strand, counting down.
GAGTCCTGGCCGGCCATTCGCGACTCGAGCGTTTCGACGCTGATCACCTGCGCGGTGCTCTTCGTCTTCGGCAGCAATTTCGGGGTGAGCATCATTCAAGGCTTCGCGCTGACCCTGGGCCTGGGCGTGCTGATCAGCCTCTTCACGGCGGTGGTGGTGACGCGCACCTTCCTGCGCCTGGCCGCGCCGCTGTTCCGCGACGACCGGGCCTGGCTCTTCGGAATCGATCGCCGCGAGGCGCTGGCCACGCCGCCTGCCGGCCCCAGGGTGGTGTAGGACGGTTATGGAAAAACTTGTCGCCCGGCGCTACTGGTGGTTCCTCTTCTCCCTGGTGATGATCCTGCCGGGGATGTACTTCATGCTCCTGCATCCCCTGGTCACCACGGGGAAGTTCGCCTTTGGTCTGCGCCCGAGCATTGATTTTAGCGGCGGCGCCCTGTGGGAGTTGCGTTTCGCCGATAAGGCCCCCGGCGAGATCAGCGACGAGGCCGTGGCGGCGGTCTTTGCTGCTCAGGGCTTCGACAACGCCCAGGTGCGCATGAGCCAGGTCGAACTCGATGGCCGCCAGGTGGCCGATGCCATTGTGCGCACTCGCCCCCTCAGCGAAACCGGTCCGCGTGAAGAGACCGCCGCGGTCGAGGCGGCCCTGCAGGCCGAGTTTGGGGCGGTTACCCGCGAACGTCTCGAAAGCGTCGGCCCCACCGTTAGCCAGGAGAGCACCCGCAGCGCGATCTTCGCCGTGGTCGTCGCCACGCTGATCATTCTGATCTACCTGACCTGGGCCTTCCGCAAGGCGCCCCATCCCGTGCGCTATGGGATCTGCGCCATCCTGGCCATGATCCATGATGTGCTCGTCGTCCTCGGCATCGCGGCGATCTTCAGCACCTTCAACCAGCGCTTCGAGGTGGACGCCCTGTTCCTGACCGCCCTGCTCACCATTCTGAGCTTTTCGGTGCACGATACTATCGTCGTCTTCGACCGCATCCGCGAGAACCTGATCAATCGCCATCCCGCCGAGACGTTCGATGCGGTCGTCAACCATAGTATCGTGCAGACCCTGCCGCGCTCGATCAATACCCAGTTGACCACCTTCTTCACCCTCACGGCCTTGCTGCTCTTCGGCGGCGAGACCATCCAGAACTTCGTGCTGATCATGCTCATCGGCCTGGTCAGCGGCACCTACTCGTCGATCTTCAATGCCGCGCAGTTGCTGGTGGTCTGGGAGCACCGCGAGTGGCGTCGCTGGTTCGGCCGTGGCGGTTCCGGCGCCGATGAGCGCAGCGCCGCCCCCGCGAACTAGTGTGATTGTAGATGTTTGATCCCGGAATGGTTATCACGTTCCTCACCGATTTCGGCTATGTGGACGCCTACGTCGGGGCCATGAAGGGCGTGGCCCTGGGGATCTGCCCCGGGGCCACGCTCATTGATGTGACCCACGCCGTCCCGCCCCAGGACGTTCTCGCCGGCGCGCTGCTCCTGCCGGCCTATGTGCCCTTCTATCCGCCCGATAGTGTGCATGTGGCCGTGGTGGACCCCGGCGTGGGCAGCGCGCGCCGGGGCCTGGCGCTCGAAGTGTGGCTCGATGGCGCGCGGCGCTTCCTGGTCGGCCCCGACAACGGCCTGTTCTGGCCCTTGCTGGCCGACGCCGAGAGCTTTCGCGCGGTCAGCCTGACCGAGGCACGCTACTGGCGCCCCCCGGTCGCGCCCACCTTCCACGGGCGCGATGTGTTTGCCCCCGTGGCCGCCCACCTCGCCGCCGGCCTCCCGCTTGAGGCTCTCGGACCGCCGGTGAACGACCTGGCGCGCCTGGACCTGCCGCCGGTTCAGCGGCAGGCGGGCGCGCTCCAGGGGGAAATCCTTGCCGTCGATCACTTCGGGAACTGCGCAAGCAACATCCGCGCCGCCGATCTCGCCGGCCTGGGGGAGTCGTCACGGCTGCGGGTCCTGGTCGCCGGGCATGATCTGGGGCCGCCCCGGCGCACCTTTGCCGATGTGGCGGTGGGTGCGGCGCTGGCGCTGATCAACAGCGCCGGGTACCTGGAAGTGGCCGTGCGCGATGGTAGGGCCGACGCGGCCCTTGGTCTTCGGCGCGGCGCGCCCATTCGGGTTGAAGCCTGTGCC
>DAOTYR010000206.1:0-3401 GCA_034434655.1 Chloroflexaceae bacterium | reverse complement strand
CCCCCGCCCGCGGGAGGGCCTGGCCCTCACGCAGGGGGATGGGGACACCTGGTTTTCCCATATTCCTCCACCGTATACATCCTGTGACATGACACGATGAGAACCCGTCTTGATCTCCGCACCCTGCTGATGATGCTCGCGGCTCTCGCCATTGGCGTGAGCTGGGCCGCGTTCAACCTCGCTTCGACGGGGGGCGCGCGCAACGATGCCGCCGTGCGCCCCCTGGTCTGGACGGTGTTTGCCACTCCTGCGGCCCTGTTCATCGGCTGGATCATCGCCCGCCGCCAGGAACTGGGCCTGGCAGCGTTCTGCTGCTTCTGCCTCTACTTCTTTACCTTCTTCGTCGCCCAGCGCGTCGAGACACTCTTCTTCACCCTTGAAGAGGCGCGGGCCAATGGGCACACCTTCTACTTCAACACGGTACTGGTGATCCATGCCCTGGCAGGCGCCGGGTTGAGCCTCTGGCGCGCCCTCGCCCCGGCGCCGGCGCCCGCGGAGGCCGGGGAGGCGCAGATCTAGGAGCAATACCTTATGCGCACACCCCGCGAGTACCAGGAAGACCTCGAAGCCCGGGTGCTCTCCGCCTTCGCAGCCCGCAGCAGCGCCGCCGTGCGCGACCGCCCCGAGCCGCCCTGCGCGGTGCGCCCGGCCTATCAGCGGGACCGCGACCGCATCCTCCACTCCAAAGCCTTCCGGCGCCTCAAACACAAGACGCAGGTGTTCATCGCCCCCCCCGGCGACCACTACCGCACCCGCCTGACCCACACCCTGGAGGTGACGCAGATCGCCCGCACGGTCGCGCGCGCCCTGCGCCTCAACGAGGATCTGACCGAGGCCATCGGTCTGGGGCACGACCTGGGGCACGCGCCCTTCGGACATGCCGGCGAAACCGCCCTGACGCGCATCTACCCCGACCACTTCCGCCACAACGAGCAGTCGCGGCGCATCGTCGAGGTGCTCGAACGCGGCGGCCAGGGTCTCAACCTGACCTATGCCGTCCGCGAGGGCATCTACCTGCACTCCAAGGCCCGCCGCGATATTATGACCACCGCCTGGGGCACCGCCAGCACGCTCGAGGGCCAGTTGATCAAGATCTGCGACAGCGTGGCCTATATCAACCATGATATTGACGACGCCATTCGCGCCGGGGTGCTGCGCGAAGAGGATCTGCCCGCCGAGGCCGTCGCGGTGCTGGGTCGCAGCCATCGCGAGCGCATCAATACCATGGTCAACGACCTGATCCACTTCAACTGGTGGGCCACCGGCGAGACGCCCCCACCCGCCCCGCCGCTCATCGGCATGAGCCCGCACGTGCTCGCCGCTACCAACCAGTTGCGCGACTTTATGTTCCGCGCCGTTTACCAGGACCGGCGCGCCCGGGCCGAGAGCGACAAGGCGCGCTTCATTGTCGAGACGCTGTACGCTCATTACCTCAAACATCCCGACGAGATCCCCGACGAATTGCGGCGCATCAACCAGCAGCGCGGTGAACCCGTCGAACGCATGGTCGTTGACCACATCGCCAGCATGACCGACCGGTACGCGATTGAGACCTTCAAGCGGGTGTTTATCCCCCGGACCTGGAGCGGAGAGCGGTGAGCAACCAGCCATCAGGCCGGGGGGCGGGGAAAGGTGCCTGTTCACACCTGGGGAAACCCCCAGGCCTGGGAGCGAAGGCGTTCCGCCCTCGTCGCGTCTCTGCGGGCAAGCTGCCCGCGCTCCCGGGAGCCATGTGAACACGTTCGGGGAACGCGGGTTTTGCTACCCCCTGGGAGCGGTATGAACCAGATTGACGACGTTCGCAACCGCACCGACATCGTGGAACTGATCGCCTCCCTGGGCGTCGGGCTGCGTCGCGCGGGCCGCAGCTACGTGGGCTTCTGCCCCTTCCACCCCAACACCCGCACCCCGGCCTTCACCGTCTATCCCGACACCCAGAGTTTCTACTGTTTTGGCTGCCACGCCTCGGGCACCGCCTTCGACTTCGTAATGCGCCAGCAGGGCGTGGACTTCCGCGGGGCGCTGGAGTTCCTGGCCGCCCGCGCGGGGGTCACCCTGGCCCCGCAGAGCGACAGCGAGCGCCAGGAGGATGCGCGCCGCGCCCGGCTGCTCGAACTCAACGCCCTGGCGGCGCGGGTCTTCAACCACGTGCTGCTGACCACGCGGCGCGGCGAACCGGGCCGCGCCTACCTCGAGCGGCGCCAGATCGCCCCGGAGATGGTCGAAGCCTTCCAACTGGGCTACGCGCCCGATGAGTGGCAGTTCCTGCTCGAGTACCTCACCGAGAAGAAGGGCTACGCCCCCGAAGAGGTCGAAGCCGCCGGCCTGGCGGCGCGTCACGAGAGCGGGCGGCTCTACGACCGCTTCCGGGGCCGGCTGATCTTTCCCATCCGCAACCCGAAGGGGGAGACCGTGGGCTTTGGCGGGCGGATCATCGGCGATGGGCAGCCCAAATACCTCAACTCCCCCGAAACCCTGGTCTACAAGAAGGGCGAGGTGCTCTACGGCCTCGACCTGGCCCGTGAGGCCATCCGCACCGAGGACCGCACGATTGTCGTCGAGGGCTACTTCGACGTGATCAGCGCCCACCAGCATGGCTTTCGCAACGTGGTCGCGCCGCTGGGCACCGCCCTGACCCGCAGCCATGTCGCGCTGCTCAAGCGCCTCTCGCACAACGTCGCCCTGGCCCTCGACGCCGACGCCGCGGGCCAGCGCGCCACCCTCAAGGGGCTGGATGCGCTGCGCGCGAGCGCCGAAGCCGGCGGGCGCATGGTCGCCACGGCCCAGGGCATCGTGCGCCTGGAGAGCGACGTGGCCCTGCGCATCATCCGCATGCCCGAGGGCCGCGACCCCGACGAGGTGATCCGCGCCGACCCGGACCTCTGGCGGCGCCTGGTGGCCGGGGCCGTGCCGGTGATGGAGTTCTATCTGAGCGCCTACACCGCCGGGCTCGACCTGACCCGCCCTGAGGAGCAGCGGCTGGCCCTCGACCGGCTGTTGCCGCTGGTGGCCGAACTGGACGCCACCCAGCAGCGGGTCTACCTCTCGCGCCTGGAACAGGTCATCGGCGTCCGCGCCGAATTGATCCTTGACCTGCTGCGCGGCGACCCGACCGCGCGCCGGCCCTCTTCCCGCGACGGCCAGGGCTGGCCCCGGCGCGGCGATGGTCGCCCCGCCGGCGCCACGCTGCCCCTGGCCGAGGCCCCCCATCCCGCCGAGTCCGGCGACGCGCCCGCCGCTCCCGCGCACCCCGCCCTCAACGCTCGGCGGGCCACCGAAGCCTACCTGCTGGCCCTGGCCCTCTACCATCCCAGTGTGGACGCCGCGGTCGAGGCCTACCTCGAAGCCGGTCTGGCGCGCCATCCCTCGCTGCGCGATCGCTTTGGAGGCGGGCTGGAAGA
>DAOTYR010000205.1:0-6954 GCA_034434655.1 Chloroflexaceae bacterium | reverse complement strand
CCGTTCTCAAGGAAGGAGCACGCATGTTCACCCATGTTGACCACATCGGGTTCGCCGTCAATGACGTCGAAGAGGGGATCGCCTTCTACAGCCAGGCCTTCGGTCTGACGGAGTGGGAGCGCATCAGCCTGCCGGATCGCCACATGGCCGTCGGAGTCGCCCGTCTGGGTGAGACACTGCTGGAATTGATCGCCCCCACGTCTGAAGAGGCGGCCTTCGCCAGGTTCCTGCGCGAGCGCGGGCCGGGGGTGCATCACATTGCCTACCGGGTTGACGATATCCGCGCGGCCCTGGCTGAACTGGCCGCCCGCGGCGTGCCGCTGATTGACAAGGAACCTCGCTCTGGCATCCACAACACCTTGATCGCCTTTGTGCATCCAAAGGCCGGTGGGCAGGGCGTGCTCGTGGAACTCGTTCAGCACCAGCATTAGTTCGCTATGACCCACAACGATCTCGAGGATCGCCGGTTGCTCTGCAGCATGAGCCTGGGGTACACCGCCTACTACGTGTGGTCGGTGCAGGCGAAGCGCGAGCGCAAATACAATATCGCCCGGCTGCTGAACGCCTTCAGCGCCGTCAAGCGGGTACGCGCCGAGCGCGCCCTCCGCGCGCTCGGCGAGGTGAGCAGTACCGCCAGGAACATCGAGCGGGCCCTCGCCGGTCTCGAACCTGAGGCGGTGGCGACCGGCCCTGTCACCGGCACGCAACCCTTTTCACGCGAGTTGTTGAACCGCGCGGCCCGCGCCCTGGCCGAGGGACGCGACCTGGTGGCGGAGGAGTTGGACGATCTCTACGTCTGCAGCACCTGCGGCGAGTTGATGGAAGGCGCTCCGCTCGCCACCTGCCCGGTGTGCGGCACGGTGCGTGAAGGCTTCCTCAGCTTTCGCGCCGCCGAGGCGATGGGCGCCCTCGGTCCCACCACCCTTGTGCGGCGGCTGGAACAGACCCCGGAGACGCTGCAGGCCCTGGTGGCCGATCTCGACGACGAGCTGCTCTCCTGGCCCGTGGGCGGGTATTCGCTCAAGGAACTGGTGGGCCACCTGACCGATATCGACATCGTCTTTCGCGAACGCGCCTGGCTCATTCTGGAGACGGATAACCCGCGCCTGCCCGGCGCCGATCCGCCCACCCTGGAGAAGGCCGCTGTCTATCGCACCTATCCGATCGCCGAACTGCTGGAAGCCTTCACCAACAGTCGCCGGCAGACCCTCAACCTGCTGCGAGGGTTGACGCCCGCCGCCTGGCGCCGCACCGGCTACCATCCGATCTTCGGCGTCATTCCGCTGACCCATCAGGGCAACTGGGTGGTTGACCACGAACGCGGCTATCTGATCGAGATGGCGCAGATCCGCCACGAGTTGCTGCAACGGCGCTTTGAACGGCGCCCCATGACCATCCCTGACAACCTGATACCCGAGGTGCTGGAGGGTGAGTGATCACAGGTAACTGCGACCCAGGCGCCGCCGCAGGCGCCGGCGCAACTCCAGGCGCGCGGCGCGCCCGATGAGGGCAACGAGGAAGAGCCCGATCAGCGCCAGGGGGCCGTGGCGCGGCTGTGTCAACGCGCGTAGGGCCGCGGGGTCGCGCAGGGGGAGGGGCGAGGTGTCGCGCACCTCGACCTTCAGGTCGTCGCCGTGCCATTCGCGCTCCACCCAGAACAGGTGGGGCATGCTGCGCTGGAAGAAATAGTAGGCCGGATTGTACTCGTACAGGTAGTCGAACAACTCGCCAAACGGCTCGTCCGGCTCCTTAGGGTGGAGCACCAGCGTATCGTCTACCAGGTTCACGTACCAGCGGTGGAACGACCAGTGAAACAGGCGCTCGGCGATTTCCGAGGGGCTCTGGATGTAGCCGGCCTTGCAGGTGCGGCGGAGCTCGCGGGCGAACTGCACCGGGTCGTCCATATGCTCCAGAATGTGTGAGCAGATACTGTAGGCGAAGGCGCCATCTTTGAAGGGCAGATGGTGGGCATCGGCCACGACGAACGGCCGGTCAACCACCAGATCGCCGCCCCGCTCGCGGTTATCGGCGCCGGGGAAGCGATCAACGAGCACATTCGCGCGCGGATGGGGATTGTCGCCGCTGCCCACTTCGAGCACCAGGCCCTCACGCGGCGGGTTGAGTTTCTGACGCATGGATGCTCATACCATTCTGGATGTCAGCCATGGTTCGCCCCTCCGTTCCCGCTGGCGGGGCGCGGCAGGCCAGGCCCGCCGCACCTCCCCCCAACCAGGCGCCGGGGGCGGGAGCCCCTGGCGGTGGGGAGCAGGGCGGGTAGTTGCCGAAACCCGTATGTTACCGATCACTCAATTCAGATCGTCGCCGCTCAGGCTATCGCGGAGGATGTCCAGGTTCTCCAGGGCCAGGCCGGTGCCGATGGCCACGCAGGAGGCGGGCTGGTCGGCCACGTAGCATGGCACGCCGGTGACTTCGGTGAGCAGTTCGTTGATGCGCCGCAGCATCGAACCACCGCCGGTCATCACCATCCCTTTGTCAATGATATCGGAGGAGAGTTCGGGCGGGGTCTCGACCAGCACGGCGCGCACGGCATTGACAATCGCTTCGAGCGGCTCCTGGATAGCCTCGGTGATCTCGTTCGAGTCCACATCAATCGTGCGCGGCAGCCCGGCCACCTGGTCGCGCCCGCGCACCTGGGTGGTCAGGGGGCGTTCGAGGGGCAGGGCCGAGCCGATCTCGATCTTGACACTCTCGGCGGTGCGCTCGCCGATGAGCATGTTATACTTGCGCTTGACATACGCGGCGATGGCTTCATCGAACTTGTTGCCACCCACGCGCACCGACGTGCTCACCACGATATCGTTGAGCGAGATCACCGCCACTTCGGTCGTGCCGCCGCCGATGTCGATCACCAGATTCCCCGAGGGTTGCGCCACGGGGATATTGGCGCCGATGGCGGCGGCCAGCGGTTCGCGGATGAGATAGGCCCGCCCGGCGCCGGCCTCGAGGGCCGCGTCGCGCACGGCGCGCATCTCGACGCTGGTCACCCCGGCGGGAATACAGATCATCACCTCGGGTTTGGCAAAGCGAAAGCGACCGGCGACCCGCCCGATAAAGTACTTGAGCATGGCCTCGGTCACCTGGTAGTCAGCGATCACGCCGTTGCGCATCGGGCGCACCACTTCGATGCTTTCCGGCTCGCGCCCGAGCATCGCCAGGGCCTCGGCCCCGACCGCGCGCACGCGCCCATCTTTCGTGCTCAGAGCCACCACCGAAGGCTCTGACAGCACAATCCCCTTTCCTTTCAAGTACACCAGGACATTTGCGGTGCCCAGGTCAATACCGATCTTGCGGGCCATAGATCCTCTGTGGTACGTTGCGGCCGGAAACGGCGCCATTGGAGACGAAAGGAGCATCACCCCTGCCGTGGAAGGTTCGCAGAGCGGATGCTATTATAGCGGATCTCTGGCCGTCTCTACTGGCGCCGTCCGACGTTCTTGAGCCGCGCCACCTGGAGCCGCACCATTTCCTTGCGCAGCTTGGCTTCGGCAATGGCGGCATCGCGCTCACTCTGGGCCATCTGCTTGCGCTCCTCGGCCAGTTTGCGCGCCGCCTCGGCGCGGGCCTCGTCAATCTCATCGGCCCGCTCGACGGTGTCGGCCAGAATGGTCACCCGCGTGGGCAGCACTTCCATAAAGCCCCCCGAGACGGCAAAGGGAGTGCGCACCCCGTTTTTGACGATTCCCAGCTCACCTGGCTCCAGAATCGTCAGCAGCGGGGCGTGGCGCGGCAAAATACCCACCCGCCCGGCCCGCGTGGGGGCGCTGATCAGATCCACATCGTCGGAGAGCACTACCCGTTCAGCGGTGACAATTTCGAGGTGAATAGGCATGAGGGATCTCCTAACGTGAACATACACCCTCAGCGAGGGGCGTGGGGTAACCCCGTTTGCCCACGCCCCCCCGCCGCAGGGGGATGGGGCAACCGGGTTTCCCCATCCCCCCACCCGCGGGAGGGTTTGGGAGGGCGCGGCCCTCCCAGGAAGCATGGTCATCCCGTCGGGGTGCGGCGCGAGCCGCATGGACGGCTGCGGTGACCATCGTGCGCCGCGTTCAGCCCCCCTCCTAACCTCCCCCCGCTGGGGGGAGGAGCCGGGTGCCCGCTCCCCAGCGGGGGGAGGGCTGGGGAGGGGGGCAGTCACCTTGCCCGCAGCGCCGTGGCGTGGGCGTCCCGCCGGGGCTCCCGGGCCGTGTGCATCGGGCGTGGTGCGCCATGCCCATGACCGTCTCACGTGACCATAGGGGAACCAGGTTCCCCCATCCCCCCGCCCGCAGGAGGGTGTGGGAGGTCCTCGCCCTCAAGCGGGAGTCTGGGGAAACCCGGTTTCCCCAGACCCCCGCCCCCGATGTGGCAACCCCGAATCTCCTCGGTTCGTCTCAGGCCTTCTGGCTGGCCTCGTAGGCCGCGAGCACATCGTCGAAGTCGCCCTGCATATAGAAGAACGATTCGGGGATGTGGTCGCCCTCGCCATTGAGCACGCGGCGGAAGCTCTCGACCGTCTTGGCCACCGGCACATACTTGCCCGGGCGGCCGGTGAACTGCTGGGCCACGGTGAAGGGCTGGGAGAAGAACAGTTCAATCTTGCGCGCCCGTGCCACGGTGAGCTTATCGTCGTCGCTCAACTCCTCCATGCCGAGGATGGCGATGATATCCTTCAGGTCCTTGTAGCGCTGGAGCACGCGCTTGACCTCCTGGGCCACGCGGTAGTGCTCCTCGCCGACCACGTTCGGGTCGAGGATGCGGCTGGTGGAGGCCAGCGGATCCACGGCCGGGAAGATCGCCCGCTCGGCGATACTGCGTTCGAGGGAGATCGTCGCGTCGAGGTGGGCGAACACCGTTGCCGGGGCCGGGTCGGTATAATCGTCGGCGGGCACATACACGGCCTGCATCGAGGTGATCGAGCCGCGTCTGGTGGAAGTGATGCGCTCCTGGAGTTCGCCCATTTCGGTGCCGAGGGTGGGCTGGTAGCCCACCTGTGAGGGCATGCGCCCGAGGAGCGAGGAGACCTCCGAGCCGGCCTGGACGAAGCGGAAGATGTTGTCGATGAAGAGCAGGATGTCGCGGCCCTCGTCGCGGAAGTACTCGGCCATGGTCAGCGCGGTCAGGCCAACGCGGAGGCGCGCGCCAGGCGGCTCATTCATCTGCCCGAAGACCATCACGGTCTTGTCGAAGACCGTCGTCGTCTCATCAATGCGCGCCTCGCGCATCTCGTGAATCAGGTCGTTGCCTTCGCGGGAGCGCTCACCCACCCCGGCGAAGACCGAGTAGCCCGACTGCTCCTTGGCGATATTGGCGATCAGTTCCTGGATCACCACCGTTTTGCCCACGCCAGCGCCGCCGAAGATTGCCGTCTTGCCGCCGCGGGTGAAGGGGGCGATCAGGTCAATCACCTTGATCCCCGTCTCGAAGATCTGCGCCTCGGTGCTCTGCTCCTCGAACGAGGGCGGGGGGCGATGGATGGGCCGTCGTTCGACCGTTGCGGCAATCGCCTCGCCGCCATCAATCGGTCGCCCGAGCACATTGAAGACGCGCCCGAGGGTGGCCGGGCCGACCGGCACGGCGATCGGCTTGCCGGTATCGTAGATCGGCACGCCCCGCTGCAGGCCATCGGTGCTGCCCATGGCCACGGCCTTGACCATGCCGGCGCCGAGTTGCTGCTGCACCTCGCACACCAGGCTACTGCCATCTTCAAGCGGAATCTCGAGCGCGTTGTAAATCTCCGGGACGTGGTCCTTGAACTCAGCGGTGATCACCACGCCGATGATCTCGCGAACGACACCCTGCGCGTTGTTCCCATTTGTCATTGTCTCAACTCCATCGCCGATCGGAGACCGCGCGCACCATGCGCTCCGATCCGCGTTGTGCCTCGTTCATCCGGGTACGACCGTCGCGCGGGGGGCTGCCCCACCGATCGAGCCGGTCGAAGGCGCTCGCCACGCCATGTTACATCTCGGCGAGGGCGGCGGCGCCGCTGGAGATCTCCGAGACCTCCTTGGTGATGGCCGCCTGGCGGGCCTTATTGTAGCTCAGGGTCAGGTCGCGCACCAGGTCCTTGGCATTGCGGGTGGCGTTGCGCATGGCCACCATCTGGGCCGAGTAGAAACTGGCGATCGACTCGAGAATGGCCTGGTAGATCTGTGTTTCGACGTAGCGGGGCAGTAACTCGGCGAGCACTTCGGCCTGGTTCGGCTCGTAGGTGAAATCAACCTGCCGGCCGCTACTCTCCTCGGGGGCCTCGACGGGCACGAGTTTCTTGAGCGTCGGGCGTTGCACCAGCGTATTGATAAACTCGCTATAAATCAGGTACACTTCGCTGTACTCACCCGCCTGGACCCGGCTCAGGGCCGCCGTGGCCACGCCGAGGATCTGCTCCAGTGAGGGCGCGTCGCCGAGCTTGATCGCCTCGGCCTGCAAGTTCTGGCCGCTGCGGGCGAGAAAGTCGCGCCCCTTTTTGCCGTAGGCGTAGGTGTCTACCACCCGGCCCTGCTGTTGCTGCTCGAGGATGAAGCGACCCACCCGACGGAGGACATTGGAGGTCAGGCTACCGGCCAGTCCCCGGTCGGGAGTGACGACGATCAGCGCGATCCGTCCCGTATCCGGGCGCACCTCCAGAAAGGTGCCACGGCGGGCCTGGCCCACCACGCGGGCGTTCAGGTCGCCGATCAGGTCGCGCATGCGATCGGCGTAGGGTCGCGTTGCCAGCACATTGCGCTGGGCCCGGCGCATCTTCGAGGCCGCGACCATCTCCATGGCGCGGGTGATCTGGGCCACGTTCTTGACCGAGCGGATACGTCGTTTGATTTCGCGGCTGGAAGCCATAGTCGCTCCGCTAAGGCATAGTTTCAGAAGGGCAATGCCGGTATGCTACCGTCGCGTGCCGAACCGCCCCATTCCTCACCCTCCCGTACGTGTTCGCATGTCTCCTGGGAGCGCGGG
>DAOTYR010000204.1:0-7850 GCA_034434655.1 Chloroflexaceae bacterium | reverse complement strand
TGCGCACCGAAGGCCTGGCGACGCTGCGAAGCGCGCCCGTTGAGCAGGTCGGTGCAGCGGAACTGGCCGGGTTCTCCGTCGTGGTCCTCGCGCCAGGGCCGGTGCGTGACGATCAGGTCGCCCTGCTGCGCGCCTATGTCGGGCAGGGCGGCGCGCTCCTGGGCATCCGGCCCGACGCGAAACTCGCCAGCCTGTTCGGTGTGCGCCCTCTGGGAGCCGCGGCGCCCGGCGATTACCTCCACATTGTCAGCGGGCTGCCAGAACTCGATGGTCTGGAGGAGAACCTCCTGCAACTCCATGGCCCCTACGACCGGCTGGCCCTCGATGGCGCGCGCATCGTCGCCCGCAGCGGCAATGGCGACCCGCTGCTGACCCTGCATCGCTTCGGCGATGGCATGACCGCCCTGTGGGCCTTCGACCTGGCGCGCTGCGTGGCGCTCATTCGGCAGGGCAACCCGGACGCCGCGGGTCAGGAACGCGACGACATCGAAGGCCTCCGCGCCACCGACCTGTTCGTGGGCTGGATCGACCTTGATCGCATCGGCATCCCCCAGGCCGATGAGCACCAGCGCCTGTTCGTCCGTCTGATCGAAGAACTCGCGGCGGCTGGACCACCCTTGCCCCGCCTCTGGTACTTCCCCGGCGGCGCGCCGGGGCTGATCGTCGCCACGGGCGATGCGCACGGCAGCCGCGTCAACCATATCGAACAACTGATCAACCCCATCGAGCGGCGCGGAGGCACGGTTTCGGTGTACTATACGCCGCCCCGCGCCAGCGCCTTCCGCCGACTGACCCGCAAGGCCCGCTGGAGCTTTGAGGAGATCCCCGTGCTGAGCACCCTCTTCAAGGAGGACGATCCGATCCCCTCGCCGGCGACCCTGGCGAACTGGCGCGAGCGCGGGCACGAGTTCGGCATGCATCCCTACGTGGAGGACGGTCTCGAAACCGGCTACAACCTGTACTGGAGCGAATTTATCAAGTACGGCTATGGCCCGCTGCCGCCCACCGTGCGTACCCACCGTGTTCTCTGGTATGGCTGGGTGGACAATGCCTTCGTTCAGGCGCGCTACGGCCTGCGCATGAACCTCGACCACTACCACGCCAGCGGGGTCGTGCGCCGGGCCGACGGCACATGGGCCGCCGGCTACCTCAGCGGCACCGGCCTGCCTATGCGTTTCGTCAACGAGCGCGGCGCCCTGTTGAGCGTCTACCAGCAACCCACGCACCTGGTTGACGAACATCTGATGAGCGTCTTTGACACCGGCCATGAAGCCGGCTTTGATGGCGCGACCGCGGCAACGGTCACGATTGCCCAGATCGCCGAGTGCCTGCGACGCTACCCGGCGGCCCTGGGCCTGCAGTGCCACGTTGATCCGTTTCTGTTCGGCGGGGAGAAAGCGGCCCACGTCGGGCGCTGGCTCAATGAGAGTCTGGACTATGCTGTCGCCCACGGGATGCCGGTCCTCTCCGCGGAACGCTGGCTGGCCTTCACCGAGGCCAGGGCTGCCACGCGCGTTCAGCATCTGACCTGGGAGGCGAGCACCGGTCAACTCGCCTTCGAGACTGGCTTCCCGACCAATCCCGGCGGCGCGGCGGCCGTGCTGCTTCCACTGCATCACGGCGGGGCAACCCTGCGCGAAGTGCGCGTCAATGGCAGTGTTTCACGCCAGACGGAACGGCGCCTGGCCGGACGGCGCTACGCTCTGGTCACGCTACCGGCAGGCCGTTCCCAGATCCAGGCCGAGTATGGCGCCCTGGGCAGTGCAGGTTCACGCCTGACCTGAACATAGGCTGTTGGAGCCGGGGGATGGGGAAACCGGGTTTCCCCATCCCCTCACCCAGGGGGAGGGCGCGGGAGAGCGGCGCCCTCAAGCGGGGGTATGGGGAAACCCGGTTTCCCCATCCCCTCACCCGGTGGGAGGATTCGGGAGGGCTGCGCCCTCCCAGGAACAACCCGTTTCATCCCCCCTGGTGTGCGGCATAGCCGCATGGACGGCTGATAAGAACATGTGAGCAATGAAAGGAAGGTTTCATGCGCGGACCGCTCGCCGCTGGGGGTAAGTACCTCGCCCTTGCGCTCGTCTCGGGCGGAGTGCTGGCGCTCCAGATCACGTTCACACGCATCTTCTCACTCATGATCTGGCACCACTTTACCTACCTGGTGATCGGCGTGGCCCTCCTGGGCGGGGGCGCGGCGGGCGCGTTCCTGGCCGTACACCAGTGGGATGGGCCTACCCTCCAGCGGCGCCTGGGCCTGCTGGCCTTGAGCTTCGGTCTGGCCAGTTTGATCAACCTGGTGGTGATTCGCTTCGTCGGTATCGATCCCCTGCGCGCGGCCGAACTTGTGTGGACGGTGGTGGGATTGGCGATCTACTTCGCCTGCCTCTTCACAACCTTCTTTACCGGCGGTTTGACCATCGCCGCAGCCTTCAGCCGCTGGTCCACCATGGCCCACAAACTGTACTTCGCCGATATGCTCGGCGCGGGCATTGCCACGATCGGCATTCTGGCGCTCATTGAACTGCTCGGGGGTCCCGCGTCCATCGCGTTGATCGCCTTCCTGAGCGCGCTCGCTGCGGTGTTGTTCGGGCTTGAGCTCCCACGCCGCCTGCGCTGGGTCGCTCCGGCCTCGCTGCTAGGATCGCTGGCCCTGCTAGCAATCCTGCTGCTGCGTCCGTTAACGCTGCCGGTGCCCGGATCGAAAGAACTCGGCTGGGCCATGCGCGCCCAGAACGCGCAACCGGAATACACCCGCTGGAACCCCGTGGGCCGGGTTGACGTCATGCCGGAAATCGTGGTCACCGAGCCAATGATCGTGGGCGCGGTCAGTTCGGCCTACCCGCTCGATGGCCGCCCTGAACTGCCGCTGCGCCTGGTGAGCATTGACGGCACCTCGATGACCGGTATGTACCAGTTCGATGGTAGTGAGGAGGATCTCCAGCGCTTCCGTTTCCTCGACCACGCGGTGATCAGCGCGGTCTACCATCTGGGTATCGAGGATCCGAATACATTGAAGATTGGCGTTGGAGGCGGCCTCGATATTTTGCTTGCCCGGCTCTACGGGGCCAGATCCATTACAGCAATCGAACTCAACCCGAGCATCGTCGAGTTGCTCACCGGGCCATACGCCGAGTATACCGGGCGCCTGGCCGAGCATCCCGGCACCAGGCTCATCGTCGCTGAAGGGCGCAGCTTCCTCAGTCGCAGCGAGGAGCAGTACGACATCATCCAGGGCATCGGCCTCGACAACCTGGCCGCCCTCTCCGGGGGAGCCTACGTGCTGGCGGAGTCGTACATCTATACCGTCGAGTCGCTCGAACAGTCGCTCAACGCCCTGAGCCCGCGCGGCGTCTTCTCGTGGACGCGCGATGTCAACGCGCCCCCCCGCGAGATGCTGCGCCTCACCGGGCTGGCGGCCGAGGCGTTGCGGCGGATGGGCGTCGAGCGCCCTGGGGACCACATCGCCATCGTGGCCAATGAAAGCGGCCAGAACGCCACTCTCCTGGTTTCGCGCGCGCCCTTCACCGCGACACAGATGGAGCAGCTGCGCGCCTGGGCGGCGGCAAATAACTTCAGCATGCTCCAGGATCCGCTGGCGCGCCTTGACAACACCTTCACCTACTATCTCTACGCTGAGGATCCCCGGGCCTTCGAGCAAGCCTATACCTTCAACATCTTCCCGGTCACCGACGACAATCCGTTCTTCTACAACTACTTCAAGTGGAGCAATCTGCACTTCAACGACGCCTACCAGGGCCGGTTGAACCGCTTTCCCATCGGGAATCTCATCCTGCTCACCCTGTTCACCCTGTCTGTGGCGACCGCGATCCTGTTCATCGTCGCTCCACTGGCACGCTACCGGCGCGATGGGTTGCGAACCTCGGGCGCTATGCCGATACTGGCCTACTTCAGCCTGCTGGGCGCTGGCTACATCTTCGTGCAGATCGTGCTGATCCAGCGCTTCACGCTCTTCATCGGCTATCCCATCCACGCGGTCACCACCACGATTGCCAGCATGCTGGCCTTCTCGGCCCTGGGCAGCCTGCTGGGACGGCGCATCCTGCGCGGCGCGCGCCATTTGCAAGTGACCCTCGCGCTGGTAGCCGTCCTGATCGTGGTCTATATCCTTGCGCTCCCACCGATCTTTGCCGCCCTGTTACGCCTCTCGGATGTTGAGCGTATCCTGACCAGCGTGTTCCTGATCGCTCCGCTGGCAACCATAATGGGCATGCCCTTTCCGACCGGGCTGCGGCAACTGGGCAACCAGGCGCCCCAACTGACGCCCTGGGCCTGGGGCATGAATGGCGTCTTCTCGGTCCTGGGTTCAGTGGTGGTCATCCTGATAAGCATGGTCAGCAACTTTACGGTTGCCATGGCCTGTGGGTCGGCCTGTTACCTGGCCGCTGCGGGCATCTGCGCGGCTCTCTGGCAGTTGCAGATGGCTCACGCCCCGGCGCCAGGGCATCAGGCGCTGCCAGCCGATAGCCGGATGGTGACGGATTAGAGGTACGTGTTCACAGTTCTCCCGGGAGCGCGGGCAGCTTGCCCGCGTAGACGCGACGAGGGCGGGACGTTATCATTTTAGATTGCGGTTGCAGATTGGCTCAATCCACCAGGAAGCGCTCCAGCGCGGGCACGAGCTTGCGGCGTTTCGATGACGCTCTGGTAGCCCTGGCTGTCAGGCGCGTGGGTTACCCCAGGTGTGAACCGTCCCAGAAGGAGCGGGGTATGACATCAGGTGTTACCGTAAGCGACACGAGTATTGCCCTCCCGCGCGAGCGGGCGGCCACAACCGGGCGCATCGTCGCCATTGATGCGCTGCGCGGCGTGGCCCTGCTGCTGATGGCCCTCGACCACGCCAGTTTCTTCGTGGGCGCGGGGCTGCAAGCCGAATCGTATGGCGGGCAGCCGGTGACGCTCCAGAGCGCGCCATACTGGATGAGCGGGCTGCTCACCAACCTGGCCTCGCCGATCTTCTTTCTGCTAGGAGGCTACAGCCTGGCCCTCTACGCCGCCGCGCAGCGGCGGAAGGGTCGCCCAGAACACGCCACCACCCGGTATATCTTGATCCGCGCTGGCCTGATCCTGGCGCTCGATCTGACCATCTGCAACCTGTTCTGGCGCGGCGCTACGCCTTACGTGCACGTGCTCACGGCCATCGCCGCGACGATGGCCCTCCTCAGCCTGCTGCGCTTCCTGCCTCCGCTCGTCCTGACCGGCATCAGCCTGACCGTACTGGGGCTGCACCAGGTCGCCATCGGGTCGCTTGCCGGCGCTCTGGCCGCCGGCGCCCCCCAGCCATTCTGGCAGGCGTTCTGGCTAACCTACAGCTATGATACGCGCCCGGCGCTGGGCTTCGCGGTGCTGGGCTGGGGACCGCTGCTGTGGCTGGGGTACGCCATCGGGACGTTGCAGGGCCGCGCGGCGCTGCGGCGACCGCGCACCTGGGCAGCGGCAGGGATCAGCCTGTTGGGGGTCTGGCTGGCGCTGCGCCTGGCGGGCGGATTCGGCGATCTGGGAGCGTTTGGCGCGGTGGGTGACAGCGCGGCCCACTTCCTGGTGATGAGCAAGGCGCCGCCCAGTCTGGCCTTTTTCGCCTTCAACCTGGGGATAGCCGCGCTGCTACTGGCGGGGTTCTATGCCTGGCCGGGTCTGACGAGCAACGGCCCCCTACGCTGGCTGGCGCTCGTCGGTCAGGTCTCGCTCTTCTTTTACGTCTTGCACATCGTGATCTACAACCTGATTTCGCAGATGCTGGGGCTGGTCAGCCTACCCGGCCCGCGGATCATCTGGGGCTACACCGCGTGGTTGATCGGCCTGGCTGTGCTGCTGCCACTCGGGGCGTGGTACCGGGAGATCAGGAAACGTCATCCGCATGTGCTAGGGTATCTCTAACATCCAGGACGTACGCGGTGGAGATATGCGGAGAGGCTGCGCCTTCCCGCAAACTTGTTTCCCCGCCCGCGGCAGCAAAATACTCCCAGAAATCCGGCCGCAAAGTGTGAATCGCCGCCCCCCGATCTGGCGGGCGTGGTAACGAAAGTCCCTGCCGGCGCTCGAATATCGGACGGCTTTTGAGCGCGGGTGTGATGTACTGTCTTGCACGCTCCCATGCCTTTTGGATGCAGAGGCATGGCTCAAAACCTGCGGGTTGCGCTTGACAGTCTGGCGGGGAGGTGTGGAGGGGCCAGGCCCATCCACAACCTCCCTCGTGGTTCCGTGTCGAGGCGAACGGTCACGTGCGTCTGAACCATGCCTGGAGTAACAGTTTTCTGTTATACTGCGCTCGGGGTCATGGGCAGTTTGAGTATGACGCCGCAGCATGGCATTCGGCGATACAGGACCAGAGCATCAGACCGTTGGGCGCGCCCCAAAAGCGTAGAGGCGCCACCAAAGGTTCAGTGACAGGATGTATGCAGTACATCGCGGTGGGGAAACTGCCGGCGCTTCGCCGGGCCGCCTGGCTACTAACGTGAACATAGGCTCTCGAAGAGGGGTGTGGGGAAACCGGGTTTCCCCATGCCCCCACCCGCGGGCGGGTGTGGGAGGGCAAAGCCCTCCCAGGAGCAACCTATGTTCATCCCATCGGGGTGCGGCGCGAGCTGCATGGACGGCTAACATGAACATACGCCCTCGGCGGGGGGATGGGGAAACCCGGTTTCCCCATCCTCCCGCCCGTGGGCGGGTCTGGGAGGGCAAAGCCCTCGAGCAGGGAGATGGAGGAACCAGGTTCCCTCATCCCCCCGCCCGCGGGCGGTTCTGGGAGGGCAAAGCCCTTCCAGGCTCCCCGCTGACAGGCAACGGCACAATTCCTGTCAACACGCTGGTCTCATCATGAAGTGTTTCAATGGAATCACTTCCAAGCATCAGTATCATCATCGGTGTCTATAATGGCGCCGAGATGATCGGAGCATGTTTAGAAAGCCTTCTCAACCAGAATTACCCATCACATTTATATGATATTATTGTAGTAGAAAACGGATCTACTGACAACACGGTAGATGTTGTTCGCCGCTACCCTGTGCGACTCTTCCAGAGTCCAACCCGGGGTCTGGCGTCAGCGCGCAACTACGGGCTTATGCGAAGCGACGCAGAGATTATTGCCTCGACCGACGCTGACTGCATTGCCCATCCCGACTGGCTGCGCGAACTGGCCAGGCCATACGCGGATGCAGAGGTAGGTGGGGTTGGAGGTTACATTGCGGCTTACGCGCGCGACGATCGGACCACGGTCGAGTTGTTTCTGGAAGAATACGCTCCTCTGATCAATTTCATTAGTGGGGAGCACGAGTTCTTGCCGCATCTGCTGGGCGCCAATGCCTCATATCGTCGGCATCTCTTGTTGCGGATCGGAGGGTACAACGAGCGGCTGGTCACGGCGGAAGACGTTGATGTGTCCTGGCGCATCCAGCTTGAGACAGGCGCGCGGCTGGTATACGCCGCGACGGCGATCATCTATCACCATCACCGGACGACTGAGCAGGGGTTGAAACGCCTCTATCAGCACTATGGATTCGGTGAGATTCTGCTCGATACCCTGTATCGCGAGTGCGACGGCTACCCACGCGATCTGAACTTTCAATGCCGGCGCATCATGGGCCAGATAGCGGCGCTCCCGCGCTATATGTTTTCCATGCTGCTGCGCCGGTGGCGCCTGGCGTATGGGAGAATCAGCCCCTATGAAGCAGAAGTGCCGCGTCTGTGGCTGTTGATCGAGTGCAGTAACATCCGGGGCAAACTGCGCGCCCTGAAGGCCACGCGCCTGATGCGCACCGCCGAGCCAATTCTGGCGAGCGATCGTGACCGTCTGATCCAGTTGCTCTATGGAACAACCCATGGTTAACATAAAC
>DAOTYR010000203.1:0-6054 GCA_034434655.1 Chloroflexaceae bacterium | reverse complement strand
CCGGCCCGCAAACCCTGGACGCCCGCTTCGTGACCCGCGCCGGCGTGGAGGTGGATTCGTTTGGTCTAACGTGAACATAGGCTCTCGAAGAGGGGAATGGGGAAACCGGGTTTCCCCACGCCCCCGCCCCGCAGGGGAATGGGGAAACCCGGTTTCCCCATTCCCCCACCCGGTGGGAGGGTCTGGGAGGGCGCAGCCCCTGCCTGGAGGCGGGCCGGCGTAGGGGCGGGGAAACCCCGCCCCTACGCCGCCGGCCCCGGCGTCTCCCGCCCGGAGGTTCCCGGGGCGCACCCCTCCTGACGTGAAAATAAGCTGCTGGGGCAGGGGAACGGGGAAACCCGGTTTCCCCGTTCCTCCGCCCGCGGGAGGGCCTGGCCTTCACGCAGGGGTATGGGGAAACCGGGTTTCCCCATACCCCTGCCCACGGGAGGGTCTGGGAGGGCAAAGCCCTCCCAGGAGAACCCTGTTATCCCCTTGCGGATGCGGGCCGGAGGCCCGCGCACCCGGGCCCCGACCTACGGGAGGGTCTGGGAGGGCTTCGCCCTCCCAGGAACACCCTTATGTTCATCGCGGCGTTGTGCGGCGGAGCCGCATGGACGGCTAACGTGAAAATAAGCTGCTGGGGCAGGGGAATGGGGAAACCGGGTTTCCCCATTCCCCCACCCGCGGGAGGGTCTGGGAGGGCGCAGCCCTCCCAAGAACAACCGTATGTTCATTGCAGCGTTGTGCGGCGCAGCCGCATGGACGGCTGACGTGAAAACCGTTCGCCGCGTTCAGCCCCCCTCCCAGCCTCCCCCCGCCGGGGGGAGGAGCCGGGTTCCCGCCCCCGGCGGGGGAGGGTCAGGGGGGCCGTCACCGTGCCCGCGCAGGCGGGCTTCGCCTTGCCTAGCCGAGGGCTGATGGTCTTTGAACAATTACTCCGATATAGCCCGCGCAGGCGGGCTTCGCCTTGCCTAGCCGAGGGCTTTAGCCCGACGGCTACGGGATGCGCAGGCCGCCTGCGCGGCCTCTACCCGTTTTCATGCTTAAAACTCATCAGCCCCACGGCAAGGGGCGAATACCGGTTTATATGCTTCATGTTCATTACCGCCCGGCGGTATGGACGGCGGGGAGAGCTGCGCCTCCCCACGCCCCTCCAACCGGGCATGCATGTGTATGTTTTGCGGTTTTTTGCGTGTGCACACATCTATACTTCGATCCGCTCTAGCCCGCGCACACCGATCAGCGCGCTCAACCAGATCACTCCCGCAGTGACCAGCGCGGCGCCGGTCCAGGCCGCCAGGCGCACCCCCAGCCCCGCCGCGCTCGCCAGGCTCTCCCCCAGGCCCGCCGCGCCCACCACCAGGCCCACGACAACCCCCAGGTAGAGCGGGTAGAACAGGGCCCCAAAGCAGCCGCTCTGCCAGGTGCGCTGCTGTTTCGGATTCTCCCAGTTCAGACGGGGAAAGGCTGCCCCCAGGCCGATACCGAAGGCGGCGCACCCCGACCCCGCCAGCATCAGCAGCGCCCACTGCTGTGCCAGCGTAAGCGGCGCGCCCCCCTGCACCAGGGCGAAGACGACCAGGAAGAACGAGCCGGCTGTGGGGAAGGGCAGATAGGCCAGGATGAACTTGCCCAGCAGGATGCTCAGCGGGCTGATCGGAGCGATCTTGAGAATCCAGAACGTCCGGCCCTCGCGGCTGACGCCCGTTCCGGCAAGCGCGCTGGAAAGACTGAGGCAGATAAAAAACACGATCGCGATCGCGCCGAAACCGCCCAGTTCGGTGAGCCATGCCGGAGCATCGGGATCCGCCGCGCGGTCGGGCGGGCTTACGAGTACCTGGTAGAACCAGATCAGCGCGAAGGCGATGGGGAAGATCAGCCCCTGAAGGTTGCTCAGGTCACGGAAGAACAGGCGCGCGTCCTTCGCCAGGATCGCGCGGATCTCCGGGGGCAGCGGGACCACGGCGCGCAGCCAGCCGGCGGTCGCGGGTTGGCGCGCCCTGCGGAGCCGCCGCGGAGGCCCCCCCTGGATGGCGAGGTTGCTCCAGCCCGTATAGTAGAGCCGTTCCGCCAGTGTCAGGCAGGCCACGAATACCGCTATCGAGAGCGTAGCAAACAGACCGCCGTAGAAGATCGCTGGCGCCGGCCGGCCTTCGCCTACGGCGACCAGCGCCCGCCCGGCCCATGTCGAGGGCAGCACCGGCAACTCGGTGCGCAGCAGCGCCGCCAGCGTGTCGGGCGTGGTCATCTCAGGGATCCAGGTGTCAATAAACTGGCTGAGCACATAGAACGCCACAGCGATCAACCCGCCCAGGACGCTCACGATCTCGCGCGCGCGGTGCGCGGGCAGTACCCGCACCACCGCCATCACCAGGAGCGCGCTCAGGCCGGCGGGCAGGAGTGGCAGCAGGGCGAGCGCCAGCGCCGCGCACAGGTGGTAGCCCGGTCCATAGCCCATACCCTGGCCGTAGCCCAGCAGCACGGGGCCGAGCAGGGCGAAGAGCAGCAGGTACTGCGGCAGCAGGCCGCCGAAGAACTTCACCACGAACACGGCCCGCATCGGCACCGGCGCGACCAGGAGCATGTCGAGATCACCGGAAAGGTAGAGCGAGGCGAGGAGGCTGCTGAAGCTGGAGAAGATCAGCAGCGAGAGCGCCGCAAGCAACACCAGACCGGGCAGCGCCGCGAGCAAGGGCAGCGGGTCGGCGGGGATGGCAGGGTTCTCCGCGGCAGCCTGCCGCAGCATCTCGCTGAACCGCGGGTCGCGCAGGCCGCTGATGACAAAGCGGGTGAAGTTGTACAACCCCAGCGCCGCCAGGGTGATCAGCGCCGCCAGCGCGACGAGCCCGAGCTTGCTGCTGAGCCGCCCGCGCCGGAAGGTGTTGCGCCAGATCTGCGCCCGGGCGCGCGCCAGCACCCATATGGCCGGTAGCATGATTGTGTGCCCGCCGTCGTCACTGTTCACACGTGGGGTGACACCCGCGCCTGGGAGCGAGACCTGGCCTTCAGCGGCGCCCAGCTCGCCGCCTGGTTCACACGTGGGGTGACACCCGCGCCTGGGAGCGAGGGCGTCCCATCCTCGTCGCGTCTCCACGGGCAAGCTGCCCGCGCTCCCGGGAGACATGTGAACACTTACCCATCGTCCAATCACAGGAGGGTGAAGAAACCAGCAGTTTCCTCTGCTTGCAACCCGGAAGGCGGGGCTACGCAGTTGCCCCGGCGGGCAGGGGCATGGGGCAACCCGCCTGGCGCCGGGGTCAACTGAGCGCCTCGGCGATGGCCGCCGCCTCGGCCCCGCCAGTGAGGGTAAGAAAGATGTCTTCGAGCGAAGCCTGCCCGCCGGCGCGCAGTTCCTCGAGGGTGCCCGCCGCCACGATCACCCCTTCGTTGATGATGATCACCCGGTCGCACATACGCTCGGCGATCTCCAGAATGTGGGTGGACATCAGCACCGCGGCGCCCTGGTTGGCCACCTCGCGCAGCATATCCTTGATCAGCCGGGCGCTGCGCGGGTCCAGACCCACGGTGGGCTCGTCGAGGAAGAAGGCGCGCGGGTCATGCAACAGCGCGCCGACAACCACGGCTTTCTGGCGCATGCCGTGGGAGTAAGAGCCGAGTACCTCGTCGCCACGCTCGGCCAGGCCGAACAGGCGCAGCAACTCCTCGCCCCGCTGCGCTGCCTGGCGCGGATCGAGGCGGTACAATCCCGCAATCAACTGGATGTACTCCCGGGCGGTCAGTTTGTCGGGCAGATAGGGCTGGTCCGGCACATAGCCGAGCAGGGCCTTCGCCCGCAGCGGCTCGCGCTGGATGTCGAAGCCGCCGATGCGCGCGACGCCGGCGCTGGGGCGCAACAAGCCGGTCAGCATCTTGATCGTGGTGGTTTTGCCCGCGCCGTTCGGCCCGAGAAAGCCGACGATTTCACCGGGATACACGGCCAGATCAACGCCTTTGACGGCGAAGGTCGCGCCGTAGCGTTTTTGCAGGCCCAGCGCCTCGATCAGCGGGGCGGCCCCGTTGCCCTGTGCCATGTGCTCCTCCGCCAGCAGGTGGATGCTCAGGTTATTGTAGCACGCCGCGCTGCCGATAAAACATGGGGCAACCGGGTTGCCCCATACTCCTGCCAGACGGTGAGACGCCTCGCTGCCGGTGGGGAGGTGGGGCAACCCGGTTGCCCCAGGCCCCGGCCCAGGGCATTGCATCGCAACCGCGCGTCAATACAACTGCTGCAACTCCGGGCTGCGTCGCAAGCGGGTCAAAATATGGCGCTTGAGCGTGTAGATCTCCTCGACGCTGGCGAAGAGATGGCGCCACCGGGCGTAGATCTCGCCGGGTTTCATGCCGAGCATGAACGAGCCATGCACCACCACCCGCTCGGCCTCGCCGGTCAACATGCCATCAATCAGCCGCCAGAACTCCTCCCGGCTGACCCGCGCCGTGGCTTCGTCATCAATGTGGCCCAGGCGCTGCTGGTTCCAGTTGATCTGCTCTTCGGGCAGCAACTCGGCAAAGGACTGGCTGCGCGCCGCGTCTATCACTACGCAGACGGCGCACCGGCGCAGGTAGTTGAGCAACGCGGCCAGGGTGGGGAAGGTGTCGAAACGCTCCGGCGGAACCGCCCGCCAGAAGCGAATGAAGGCGGCGCCGACAAGGTAATCGCTCGTCTCGCCGCTGACGCTGAAGGCGCCGGTGCGCCGCACCCAGTGCTCTACCAGCGGCGCGTACTGCTCGAAGATGCAGCGCCAGGCGGCGTTGTCGCCTTCAACCAGGGCGCGGCGGAACAGTTCGTAGGCATAGCGCTGGTCGTAGTCTTCGCGCCGGTAGAAGCGCTCGCTCTCTCGCCGGGCGCGGCGAGCCAGGTTGGGCAGATCCATGCGATCAAGTTGCGCGACGGTGGAGGGGATCGAACTCATCTCAGGCGAGGGAACGGTCGTCTGGGGGTTCATCGGGCGCCTCCTCCGGAACTGTGGGCTGCTCGTCTGAGGCCAGTCTAGTTCCGGAGGCTCGCCAGGCAGAGGTCGCTCGCCTCCCGTTCGCCTGACAAAACCAGGAGGTGCGGGCGCCGTGCCCGCACCTCGCGTCGCGCGCTATCCGCCAGGCCCTCCCAAACCCTCCCGCGGGCGGGGGGATGGGGGAACCAGGTTCCCCCATCCCCCAGCGCACGGGCTGCGCCCTCAACGTTCCGGGGGCGGAGGCGGGGAACCGGGTTCCCCCATCCCCCTGCGCACGGGCTGCGCCCTCACCTTTCCATGGGCGGGGGCGTGGGGAAACCTGGTTTCCCCACACCCCTGCTCCAGCAGCCTATGTTCACCTCAGCCGTCCATGCGGCTCCGCCGCGCACCGACGGGATGAACATCCTTCCTGGGAGGGCTGCGCCCTCCCAAACCCTCCCAGG
This sequence comes from Chloroflexaceae bacterium, assembly GCA_034434655.1. Classification (GTDB taxonomy): domain Bacteria; phylum Chloroflexota; class Chloroflexia; order Chloroflexales; family Chloroflexaceae; genus JACAEO01. Next base: position 677 of record DAOTYR010000203.1, on the reverse strand, counting down.
GGCCGGGGCCTGGGTGCGCGGGCGGGACGCCCGCGGCGCGGCGCCGCGGGCAAGGTGACTGCCCCCCTCCCCAGCCCTCCCCCCGCTGGGGGGAGGGAGTCCGGCTCCTCCCCCCGGCGGGGGGAGGTTAGGAGGGGGGGTCAGCGCCGCATGCGCGTAGGTAAGCAGCCTATGTTCACGTTAGCCGTCCATGCCGCCGGGCGGCACACCGCCCGATGAAAACGGGGGTATGGGGGAACCTGGTTCCCCCATTTTCACGTCAGGCCCCATGCGCGGGGCGCACACCGCCCGATGAAAAAGGCCCGGGAGCGCGGGCGGGACGCCCGCGCCACCGGCCTATGTTCACGTTAGCCCGCCGAAACAAAGTGCCGCGCAAGCTGTTACGTCGAGCCACCCTCGCTGGGGAGCGAGGGCGGCTCGACGACCTTGACCGTCAGGGGTTGGCCGCCGCGGAGCATCCGCTGGGTGATCCGCAGGGTATCACGCACAAACACGTTCAGGTCTTCCACCGGCCAGAGGAAGCGCACCGGTCCCAGGCGATTGAGGGTGCGCAGGAGATTGAAGGGAAAGGTGCCGATATGCTCCCAGTTGACCATGGCCACATTCGACAGGAAGGGGCGCAGATTCTCGGCGGCGCTGGTGCCTGGCGGCGGGTTGAGCACCGCGAGCAGTTGGCG
>DAOTYR010000202.1:0-3777 GCA_034434655.1 Chloroflexaceae bacterium | reverse complement strand
AGAACATCCGGTTGTGGCGGGGAGGGAGGGATTCGAACCCTCGACAGGGTCACCCCTGTAGCGGTTTAGCAAACCGCCGCACTAGGCCACTATGCGACCTCCCCGTGCGGTGGAACGCCAGTACTGGAGGGGGCGGTGGGATTCGAACCCACGAGGCTCATCGCCTGGATGTTTTCAAGACATCTGCCATCAACCGCTCGGCCACGCCCCCATCGTGTGCCGGCGCGCATAAACAGTGGCAGGCGGGACAGGAATCGAACCTGCAACCTGCGGATTTGGAGGCCGCTGCTCTGCCAGTTGAGCTACCCGCCTTCACACCCATTGATGATACCATACCTAATGGCGCTTTGCAACCGCCGCGCGGCGGGTAGGGCTACTGCAAGGTCCGCTCGCCTGGCGACGTATGGTTGTTGAAGAAGTATTCCGCCGCGAGCTATTACGGAATAAATGTGACCATACTCCGCGGGCTACCGTCCTGTAAAGTCGGCCCGGGCTGGCTCGCGAGGCCACGCAGGTGGCCTTCGCGCGCCGTAGCCGAGGCGTTATGGTCTTTGAATACATACTCCGCTCTAGCCCGCGCAGGCGGGCTTCGCATTCCGTAGCCGAGGGCGTATGGTCTTTGAATACATACTCCGCTCTAGCCCGCGCAGGCGGGCTTCGCATCCCCTAGCCGAGGGCGTATGGTCTTTGAAGGAAATAATCCGCTCTAGCCCGCGCAGGCGGGCTTCGCATCCCCTGGCCGAGGGCGTATGGTCTTTGAAGGAAATAATCCGCTCTAGCCCGCGCAGGCGGCCTTCGCATCCCCTGGCCGAGGGCTTTAGCCCCACGGCCAGCCTGGCATAGCGGATGAATTTCTCAAAGACCATGACGCCCACGGCACGGCCGATTACAGGACGTTGACGTAGCCCTTTCTGCCGCGCAGGGCTACGTCAACGTCCTGGTTGAAGACCCTCACCCCTCTTCCCCCGCCCGCTCCAGGGCGTCGCGCATACGCTCCAGGCCCTCGGCCAGGAGCGCCCGCGGGCAGCCGAAGTTGAGCCGCACGAAACCCTCGCCGCCCGGACCGAAGGCCGTCCCATCCGAGAGGGCTACCCTGGCGCGCTCAAGAAAGAAGTGGTAGGGATTGGCCTCGATCCCGGCTTCGCGGCAGTCGATCCAGCCCAGGTAGGTGGCCTCGGGAACGGTGGTGCGGAGCTGCGGCAGGCGCTCGTGCAGGTAGCGCAGGTAGAAATCGCGATTGGCGCTGAGGTAGGCGCGCAGGGCCGCCAGCCAGGGTTCGCCTTCCTCATAAGCGGCCAGGGCGGCGGCGTAGCCCATGGCGTTGACGTAAGGCACGATGCCCGCGCTGGCCCGCGCCAGGCGCGCGCGCCACTCCGCGCTGGGAACGACCATGAACCCGCAGCCGAGACCGGGCAGGTTGAAGCTCTTGCTCGGCGATAGTAAGGTGATCGTCTGCGCGGCGATGTCGGGGCCGAGCGTGGCCATGGGGACGTGCCGTGTCGTGCCGAGCAGCAGGTCGCAGTGGATCTCGTCGGAGCAGATCAGCGTGCCGTTCCGCAGACAGGCCTCGGCCATGCCCCGCAGGGTGGCCGCGTCGTACATCAGGCCGACGGGGTTGTGGGGGTTGGAGAGCAGGAACAGGCGCGTGCGCCCGTGGAGTGCGCCGGCAAAGGCTTCCAGGTCGAAACGGTAGCTGAGCGTCCCCCCCTGCACCTCGCGGGTCAGTTCGAGGGTGTCGCAAACGCGGTCGTGGAAGCCGGGGGCGCTGAGAAAGGGCGGGTAGGCCGGGGTAAGGGTCAGCACGTGGTCGCCCGGTTCGCCGACCGCCCGACAGAGGAGGTTGATCGCCACCACCAGGCTGGGTACGTACACGATCTGTTCGGGCGTCACCTGCCAGCCGTACAGGCGCTCCAGGCGCTCGCAGATCAGCGGCGCCAGGCGTGGTGGCGGCAGCGTGTAGCCGAACGTGCCCTGTTGGGCCCGCTCGCGCAGCGCGCGGATCACCGGCTCGGGCGAACGAAAGTCCATGTCGGCGACCCACATGGGCAACACCTCGGCGGGGTAGTACTCCCACTTGGCGCTGCCGGCGCCGCGGCGGGGGATGATGGTGTCGAAGTCGTAGTTCATGGGCAAACCTGATAGTGAACATAGCCCCCCGCCTGCGGGAGGGGTGGGGCGGGCGCAGCCCTCCCAGGCAGGGGTATGGGGAAATCTGGTTTCCCCATACCCCTGCGGATGCGGGCCGGAGGCCCGCGCACCCGGGTCCCGGCCCCTGGGAGAGTTGGAGCGGACGGCGCCCGCCCAGGCACAACCTGTGTGCATCCGGTGGGGGCGTGGCGCAGCCGCATGGACGGCTGCGGTGAACACGAGAAGTATTTGGGAGGGCCACGCCCTCCCAAACTGTTCCAATTGTAGCCGCCTGATGAGAAGAGTCAAGGGCCATGCCCGGCTGTGCTACAATCAAGTCTAGACATGGTTTCGCCGCGCGGCCTTCCGGGTGGCCGTTTGGGGGAGGTGCGGAGGGTTGCGCCGCCCTCCGCGGTCCTCTAGTTTTGCCCGTATGCGGGCAATCGGCCGCGGGTAATCGCTGGTGGGTTGCGCCGCCCTCCGCGCTCCTCTAGTTTTGCCCGCGGCGTGGGCGCGCCCTGACGCAGCCAGCCTGCGTCTGCCGCCGCGGGCGGAACGGGGCGCGCGGGGAGGCGTAGCCTCCCCGCGCCCCTCCACCGTAGAGGTGATGGTCTTTGAATACATAATTCACTCTAGCCCGCGCAGGCGGGCTTCGCCTTGCCTAGCCGAGGGCTTTAGCCCGACGGCTAGCGCGGGATAGCGGATGAATTTCTCAAAGACCATGAGCCCCACGGCCAGCCCGGCATAGCGGATGAATTGCTCAAAGACCATAACCTTGTCTTACCTACAGAATGGGGAGCGGAAACCCATGAACGCAACGACCACCTCCGACGACTTCGCGCTGAAGGGGCCGGTCACGATCTGGGATGGGCCAGTCTACTACCGTGAGGCGAATGCAAGGCCACGGCCGCCCCTGCTCTTGCTCCACGGCTGGGGCGGCTCATCGCGCTACTGGCGCGCCACCCTGGCGGCCCTGGGCGCCGATCGCCGCGTCCTGGCCCCCGATCTGCCCGGTTTCGGCGAGTCGCCGCCGCTCCGGGGCCCCGCCAGCGCCGACCGGCTGGCCGAGCTGGTCATTGCCTTCGCCGATGCCATGGGTCTCGATCAGTTCGACCTCAACGGCCATTCGTTCTGCGCCAGTGTGGCCGTCTACGTCGCCGAACGTTATCCGCAGCGGGTGCGCCGGCTGGTGCTGACCTGTATGAGCACCTTTCGCAGCGAGTTCGAGCGGCGGGTCGTTGAGCAGGTGCACAATGTGATGGCCCTGTGGATGGCCCTGCGGCGCCCCTGGATGGCCGAACGCCGCTTCATCTACCGGGCGATTGCCTCGCGCTTCTTCTACCGTCCCCCCGCCGACGACGCCATCCTGCGCGAGAGTTTCGCCGATTTTCTGAAGATGGACCGCCGCACCGCGCTGGAGACGGCGGCCAATGCCGGCGATCCGCACATTAACCAGGCCCTCCAGGCGGTGCGTTGCCCCACGCTGGTGATCGGCGCGCGCCAGGACAAGATTATGCCTCCCCCCGGCACCCCCGAGGTGGCCCGGCTGGCGCCCAACAGCCGCCTGGTCTGGATCGAACGCTGCGGCCACCTGCCCATGGTCGAGAAGCCCGCGGAGTACCATCGCCTGGTGCAGGAGTTTCTCGATGC
>DAOTYR010000201.1:0-7776 GCA_034434655.1 Chloroflexaceae bacterium | reverse complement strand
GGCCCGCGCACCCAGGCCCCGCTCGCAGGCGGGTGTGGGCGGGCGCGGCCCGCGCGCAGATGCGGGCGGGAGGCCCGCGCACCCAGGCCCCGCTCGCAGGCGGGTGTGGGCGGGCGCGGCCCGCGCGCAGATGCGGGCGGGAGGCCCGCGCACCCAGGCCCCGCTCGCAGGCGGGTGTGGGCGGGCGCGGCCCGCGCGCAGGGGGGTGGGGAAACCCGGTTTCCCCACCCCTCCGCCGACGGGGAGCGAATCTAGAATGTCAGGCCCATGAGCAAGACCATCATCATCGACCCGGTCACCCGGATCGAAGGACACGCCAAAATAAGCATCTACCTCGACGAGGCCGGCGAGGTCGCAGGGGCCCGGTTTCACGTCACCGAGTTTCGCGGCTTCGAGCGCTTCTGCCTCGGGCGTCCCTTCTGGGAAATGCCCGCGATCACCGCGCGCATCTGTGGGATCTGTCCGGTCAGCCACATCCTCGCCTCGGCCAGGGCCGGCGACGCCATCCTCTCGGTCAGGGTGCCGCCCGCCGCCGAGAAACTGCGCCGGCTGATGAACCTGGCCCAGATCATCCAGTCGCACGCGCTGAGCGTCTTTCACCTCAGCGGTCCCGACCTGTTTCTGGGCTTTGAGAGTGATCCGGCGCAACGCAACCTCTTTGGCCTGATCGCCGCCGAGCCGGAACTGGCCCGCAAGGGCATTGCGTTGCGCCAGTTCGGCCAGGAGGTGATCGAACGCCTGGGCGGGCGCAAGATCCACCCCGCCTGGGCGGTGCCCGGCGGCGTGCGCCACGGCCTCGAGGGTGCCGATCGCGCCGCTATCGCCGCTGGCCTGCCCGCCGCGCGCGCTACCGTCCTCGAGACCCTGGCGCGTTTCAAGGGGATGCTCGACCGCTTCGCCGACGAAATCGCCTCCTACGGGCGCTTCGCCAGCCTGTTCCTGGCCCTCACCAACGAGCGCGGCGCCTGGGAGCACTACGACGGCCAGTTGCGCGTCATGGATTCGCAGGGCCACATCCTCAGCGACCGTGTGCCGCCGGAGGAGTATGCCGAGGTGATCGGCGAAGCCGCCCAGGATTGGAGCTACCTCAAGTTCCCCTACTACCGGCCCTACGGTTTTCCCGAGGGCATGTACCGCGTCGGCCCCCTCGCCCGCCTGAACATCTGCCGCAGCTTCGGCACGCCCCTCGCCGATGCCGAACTGGTGGAGATGCGCCGTCGCGCTGGCGGCGGCCCGGTGACGTCCAGCTTCTATTACCACTACGCGCGCCTGATCGAGATCCTCGGCAGCCTGGAGTTGATCGAACGCCTGCTCGACGATCCCGACCTGCGCGCGCGTCGCCTCCGCGCCGAGGCCGATGTCAACCAGCTCGACGCCGTGGGTTGCAGCGAGGCCCCCCGTGGCACGCTCTTCCACCACTACCGCGTTGATGAACACGGTCTGCTCACCTACGTCAACCTCATCATCGCCACCGGACAGAACAACCTGGCTATGAACCGCGCGGTGACCCAGATCGCCGAGCGTTACCTGCGCGGCGGGCGCCTCGACGAGGGTCTGCTCAACCGCATCGAGGGCGGCATTCGCGCCTTCGACCCCTGCCTGAGTTGTTCGACCCACGCCGTGGGCATGCCTGCCCTCACCGTGCGCCTCCACGGCCCCGATGGGCGCATCCTCGATGAGCTGACACGCTGAGTGAACATACTAACGTGAACACCGGGGAACCAGGTTCCCCCATCCCCCCGCCCGCAGGAGGGTGTGCGAGGGCTACGCCCTCACGCGGGGGTCTGGGGAAACCGGGGTTCCCCAGACCCCCACCCGTGGGAAGGTGAGGGCGCAGCCCTCGGCGAGGGGTGCGGGGAAACCGGGGTTCCCCACGCCCCCGTGGAAGGGTCCGGGCCATGCGGAGGGCTGGCGTCGGCAACGTGGGGGTGGTTTCTTTCAGCGGGGCTGCGTCCCTCTGGCTCCCCATGCGGGGCGCCGGGCGCAGCAAGGCGGGGGAGGGTGAGCAGTGGCGCCTTCCCCCCGCCCCTGCCCCGAGGTATGCTACAATACCCATATCTTCACACCCGCCAGCCAGACGAGGTGGACCGTGACCCAGCCAGGCTGCGATCGCCCGGTGGTGCTTGAAGCCCGCGCGATCACCAAGCGTTTTCCGGGCGTTGTCGCCAACGATAATGTGTCGCTCCGGCTCCACCAGGGCGAGATCCTGGCCCTCCTGGGCGAAAACGGCGCCGGCAAGTCCACCTTGATGAACATCCTCTACGGCCTGTACCATCAAGACGAGGGCGAGATCTTCGTCAGGGGCGAGCCGCTGCGGGTTTCCAGCCCCCACGAGTCCATCCAGCGCGGCATCGGCATGGTCCACCAGCATTTCCAGCTCGTGCCGGTGATGACCGTTGCCGAGAACGTGACCCTGGGCGCTGAGGTTACCCGGGGCCCCGGCTGGCTCGACCGGCGGCGCGCCGGTGAGCAGATCCGCGCCATCTCGCGTCAGTATGGCCTGGAGGTCGATCCCGATGCGCTGATCGCCGATCTCGACGTGGGGGCCCAGCAGCGGGTGGAGATCATCAAGGCGCTCTACCGCAATGCCGACATCCTCATCCTCGACGAACCGACCGCCGTGCTTACCCCCCAGGAAGCCGATGACTTGATGCAGATGATGCGGAGCCTGGCCGGCCAGGGCAAGTCGATCATCTTCATCACCCACAAGCTCCGCGAGGTGCTGGCGGTCGCCGACCGGATCATGGTCCTGCGCGCGGGGCGCGTGGTTGGCGAAACCACCCCCGCCGAGGCGACCGAGGCCAGCCTGGCGGCGATGATGGTGGGCCGCAGTGTCATGCTTCAGGTTGAACGGGGCGCGATGCGTCCGGGCGCGGTGATGCTGGAGGTGGCGAACCTCCACGTGCGCGATGATCGCCAGCTCCCGGCGGTGCGCGGGGTGAACCTGCAGGTGCGGGCCGGAGAGATCCTCGGCATCGCTGGCGTGCAGGGCAACGGCCAGACGGAGCTGGTCCAGGCCCTCACCGGTCTGCGCTCGCCCGAGAGCGGGAGCGTGCGCATCGCCGGCCACGATGTTACCGGCGCGCCCCCCCGCCGGATCAGCGAACTGGGGGTCGCCCACATCCCCGAGGACCGCCAGCGCGATGGGTTGGTGTCGAGCTACCCCCTGACCGACAATGCGGTGCTTGAACTGTACTACCTCGCGCCCTTCGCCCGCGGCCTGGTGCGTGATGACGCGGCCGTGCGCGATCACGCCGAGCGCCTGGTGCGGGAGTTCGACGTGCGCACGCCGGCGGTGACGCTACCGGCCAGTTCGCTCTCCGGCGGGAACCAGCAGAAACTGATCGTCGCCCGCGAGTTTACGCGCGAGCTGCGGCTGCTGATCGCTGCGCAGCCCACCCGCGGCATTGATGTCGGCTCGATCGAGTTCATCCACAACCAGATCGTGAAGAAACGCGACGAGGGCGTGGTCGTCCTGCTGGTCTCCGCCGAACTGGATGAGATCCTTTCCCTCTCCGATCGCATTGCGGTGATGTACCATGGCGAGATCGTGGCGACGGTGAACAACGGTGATCTCAACCGCGAGCAACTCGGGTTGTTGATGGCCGGCGCAAGCCTGAGCGCACCCTCGGCGATGAGTCCCTCGCTGGCCCATGCCGAAGGGTTGTCTTAGGAGCAACACCTTTCTTCGGAGACAGCATGGCTCAGGCAGTTGAAGGACCCGCCCCCTCCCCCGGTCCGGCCGGTTTTCGCGAGTATTACGCCCGCTATGCGCCGTACCTGGTGCCCGTCTTCGCCGTGTTTACCGCGCTGGTCGTGGGCGCGCTGATGATTGGCCTGACCGGCGGCGACTGGCTGGCGGCCTATATCGGCCTCTGGGAGGGATCGTTCGGCACCCCGCTCGCGATGGCCAACACGGTGGTGCGGGCGACGCCGTTCATCATCGCCGGCCTGGCGGTGGCGGTGGCCTTCAAGGCGGGGTTGTTCAACATCGGGGCCGAGGGCCAACTCTACGCCGGGTCGGTCTGTGTGGTGCTGGTGGGCACGCTGCTCCAACTCCCGCCGGTGTTCCACCTCCCCGTGGGGATCATTGCCGGGGCGATCGGCGGCGCCGCCTGGGCCTCGATTGCCGGGTTCCTCAAGGCCCGCACCGGCGCCCACGAGGTGATCAATACGATCATGCTCAACTATATCGCCATTCGCCTGACCGACTGGCTGATCAGGAGCAAAACCCCCTATCTCCTCGGCGACCCCGCCGATCCTAGCTCCGCTCGTACCATGTATATCGCGGAGACGATGCGCCTGCCCGGTTTTCGTGTATCCGATACGATCATCTTGCACCTGGGAATCCTGATCGCAATCGGCCTGGTCTTCCTGGTGGCGTGGCTCCTGAACCGCACTACCATCGGATTTGAACTCCGCACTGTGGGCAGCAATCCCAACGCCGCGCGCTACGCCGGCATGAGCGTGCCGAAGACGATCATGCTGGCGATGGCCTTCGCCGGGGCGCTGGCCGGCATCGGCGGCGCCGGCGAGGTCATGGGCGTGCGCTATGCCCTCAGCACCGATTTCTTCTCCGGGCTGGGGTTCGACGCCATCGCGGTGGCGCTCCTCGCTCGCGCGAACCCGATCGGAATCATTTTCTCCGGCTTGCTCTGGGGCGGTCTGCTCACCGGCGCGCGCCTGATGCAGGTGCGCGCCGGGCTGTCCATTGATGTGATCAAGATCGTCCAGGCCCTGATCATCATGTTCGTCGCCGCCGACCAGATCGTGCGCTTCATCTACCGCATCCCCCGGCGCCCGCCCGGCGAGGAGACTATGATCTCGAAAGGCTGGGGCGGAGGATGACTTCAGCATGGTCGCCATCAGCGTGGATGGCGCCCCGGTCCAGCCGGTGCCTGAATTGTTCGCGCGAATGACCGTTGGGTTACCCTGGGAGCGCGGGCGGCCCGCCCGCCGGGTCCTGAGCGGGCAAGCTGCCCGCGCTCCCGGCACCGCGCGGCTTGACCCAGGACGTATTCGTGCTAACAATTGATGTTGCCCGACGACGTGGCGCGCGCCGAGCATGCCCCGGTGCCGAGATCCACGCCAGCATTGTCGCCAGAAGGGATAACCGCGGGACGGGCATGCCGCCCGTCCCGCCTGGATCGGGCCATCCTTCATGATTGATGAGTCGCTCTTTCGCCAGGTGATGAGCCGCTTCGCTTCGGGCGTCACCGTGGTCACCACGGCCCACGAAGCGCGGCTGGCCGGTCTGACGGTCAGTTCGTTCGCCTCGTTGTCGCTGCAACCCACGCTGGTGCTGATCTGCATCGACCGGCGCGCCAACAGCCACGATGTGATCGCCGCGGCCGGCCAGTTCGCCGTAAACATTCTCAGCGAGGGCCAGGAGTACCTCTCGCGGCGCTTCGCCAGCGATGAGGCGACCAAGTTCACCGAGGGCACGTTCTTCCTCTCGGAGCGCGGTCTGCCCCTGCTGCACGGCGTCCTGGCGCATATCGAGTGCGCGCTCCACGGCGCCTTCCCCGGCGGCGACCATACGATCTACGTCGGTGAAGTGATGGCGGCCCGCTGCTTCGATGCGCGCCCGCTGCTCTACTATCGTTCGGGCTACCATACGTTGACGTGAACGGCCGGGTCCTGGAAGGGCCGCGCCCTCCATATGGGCAGGGGTATGGGGAAACCTGGCTTCCCCATACCCCTGCCTGGGGGTGGGAGCGCAACCTGGAAGGTGGCGCGCAGGTGAAGGGGCCTATGTGGCGCATCTGTCGGGTCGCAAGCCTGGACCCTGACCCGTCGCAAAACGCGCGCCATCGGGGCGCCCGGTCCGTGCTCCCTGGTTTCCTCGGCGCCATCCTCTGGCTCCTGGCCATGTTCATCGGCGCATGCGGCGCGCCTGGCGGGGCAGCGTCAAGTTCTCCTGGCGTTCCTGTTCCCACCTTGATGCCGACCTCCACCGTTGCACCCGCGCCCACCCCGGCCGCCACGGCGCTGCCCACCGATACGGGCTGGCTGCTCGCCGCGCCCGGCGTTGAAACGCGCCGCCTGCGCGCCTCCGTCGCCGGCCGCGAAACGGCCATCAGCCTTGTCCGGCTCGACCCCCGGCAGGTGCGCTTCCGCGTGGGCTACGCCCCGGAGGCGCCCTTGCCCCTGGCGAGTTGGGCCGAACGCGCCGGTGCGCAGGTCGCGATCAACGGCGGCTTCTTCGACGCCGATGGGCGCAGCGTGGCCCTGCTGGTCCACGATGGCCAGTTCGAAGGGAGCAGCTATGTCGGGCAAGGAGGCATGTTTGCCGTGTCACCGGAGGGCGCGGTCTGGCTGCAGAGCCTGGCCGATCAGCCCTTCGATCCAAATGTGCCTCTGGCCCAGGCGCTCCAGGGCTGGCCGATGCTGGTCAAACCGGGCCTCGGCGCCAGTTATCGGGCCGAGGATGACGACCGGGCGCGCCGCAGCGCCCTCGGCCTCGACCACGGCGGACGGGTGGTGCTCGTCGTCGCTGCGGCGCCGGCGTTCACCCTGAGCGAGTTCTCGGCCTGGCTGGCCGTCGCGGATCTGGAACTCGAGTCGGCGGTCAATCTCGACGGGGGCGCCTCCAGCGGTCTGATCGTGCGCAGTGATAGCGCCTCCGAACGGATCGAACCGTTCGTGCCATTGCCGATCGTCCTGCTTGTGCTGCCGGCGTAGGTTGTTCCTGAGAGGGCTGCGCCCACCCAGACCCCTCCGGCGGGTGAGCCGAAGGGGAAACCCGGTTTCTCCATCCCCCGGCGTACGGGCTGCGCCCGCCCAGACCGCTCGCTGTGCCGCAGGTTGCGCCCTGGCCCGACCTGCGCTACCATACCAGCGCAAGCCCGCTTACCCTGAGGTGCTCGACGATGAGCAGCGATCCTTCCCGCGAACCGCCCGCCCACGACGCCGGGGGAACGCGCCGCCTGCGCGGCGAGCGTGCCCTGGCAACCCTCGCGCGCCTGCTGGCCGACGATGGCTGGCGTCCGCGTCCCGGCGGCCCCGGACGTTTCGTTATGACCTATCGCGCCAACGGGGCGATCTTCGAGGTGTGGGCGGAGATCATCGTTCCCTCCGAGCAACTGGTGGTGAATGCGGTGGCCCCGTTGACCGTGCCTCCCGGGCGTCGGGCTGCCGCCGCCGAGTACGTGCTGCGCGCCACCTGGGGGCTTTACGTCGGCAGCATGGATCTGGATCTGGACACGGGCCAGGTGCGCGCCCGCTGCGGCCTGGACTTCGAGGGCGAGCCGCTCACCCCGCGTCTCGTTCGCAACGCGCTGACCATCGCCGTGCGGATCATGGAAACCTACCTGCCCGGCCTGGCGCGCGTGATTGATGGCGCCGCGCCGCTGGAGGCCATCCGCGCCGTGGAGGGGACCTAACGTGAACATAGCCCCTCGGAGGAGGGGGATGGGGAAACCGGGTTTCCCCATCCCTCAGCGGACGCGGGCCGGAGGCCCGCGCACCCAGGCCCCGGCCCCCGGGAGGGTTTGGGAGGGCGCAGCCCTCCCAAGAACAACCGTATGTGCATTGCGGCGTTGTGCGGCGGAGCCGCATGGACGGCTGAAATGCAGACGGCCAGAGCTGGGAGGGGCCGGGAGCACGCAATCCTCTCGGGAAAGCCCCGGCGCCCGCCCGGGGGAGGTTCCGCGCGGGCCGTGCCTTTCCAGGAACACGTCATCCCTTGTTGCACGGCGCAGCCGTCCAGGAGCCTGACCCCCAACGACAACCACAGGAGGAACTATGACCACACCCGTGACCGACCTTTCCGTG